>JACQRA010000010.1 GCA_016206725.1 Candidatus Omnitrophota bacterium | reverse complement strand
GGCTCGTCCGGCACAGCCGTGTGTTGCGTGCAGGCGATGCCGAGACTCTGGAGGCAGCGGGCGAGGTAGGCCGCGTTCGTGTTGACGGTCTGCCCGCTGGTGAGTTCTGAGCCGACCGAAATAAGGGTAGCCTGCATGTGTTTGACGGGTCCTGCAAGCACCTATTATATAGGTAGACAGGCAGATGAGATTGAATCTGTGAAAAATTTCACATATAATGATTTCTCTGTGTCATCTGTGTGACCCACAGGAGTTCTGGCTGTCCCTCTCGTTGGAGTGTTTCCTCGATGAGCTGGCTCGTCGGGGGTCATGGCTGGGTGGAGGAAGTGTCGCGGCACTCAGCGCGGCACTCTCCGCCGCCTTGCTTGAGAAGCTCACCGTCCAACCCATCGAGCGACAGCGAGTTCGCCGCATTCGCCGCCGGTGTGCGGCGCTTGTCACGAAAGATGCTACAGTCTTTGCCCATGTCATTCGGACGCTTCGGGGAGGGTCCTCGCAGGCGTTCAGGCGGTCGTTGAAGGCGGCGACCGCGGTGCAGCAAGACGTGTTGACGCACGCAGACGCCGTCATCACGATGTGTCGCAAGGCTCGGCGGACGGTCAAGCCGCGGTTTCAATCCGACCTGCAGTGCGCGCAAGCCCTGGCTGAAGCGGCGCGCTATGCCTCAAAGAAATTGATTGGCACGAATCGCGCGTGGCTGAACGACGCCGCGCGTCCCGCGAAAACCTCCAAGACTCTCTGCGCCTGTTGACGGACGCCTCAATGACTCAAGCTCAACTGTTGGACGGTCGCACGCTGGCCGATCGCATCAAACGGCAACTGAGCACTCAACTGGCCGGTCTTTCGGCTCGTCCGCAGTTGCGGGTGCTGTACTTTGAGACGCCGACCTCCATGACGTATTGGGCGGCCCAGCGGAAGGTCGCCCAAGAGCTGGGGATCGGCATCGAGGGCGTCATGCGCTCGACGGATGTCGCGCCTGACGAGGTGAACCAGCTGATCCAACAATGGAACACCGATCCCTCGGTGCACGGCATGTTCGTCCATCAACCGCTTCCCAAACAATTGGACGCGCAGCGGCTTTCAGCGCTCATTGACCCGCGCAAAGACATCGAGGGGATCCATCCGCAGAACTCGGCGCGTCGTTTCTTTGCCAAAGCTCGCATCGGTTCCTGCACGGCGCTGGCCGTGATGGAGCTCATTGAGTCGACCGGTGTTGCCCTGGAAGGCAAAGAAGCGGTTGTGGTCGGGCATAGCGAGATTGTCGGCCGGCCCGTGAGCATGTTGCTGTTGGATAAGCTGGCGACCACCACCATCTGCCACGTGGGGACGGACAAGGCGGGACGATTGGAAGATCACGTGCGTCGGGCCGACGTGCTCGTGGTGGCCGTTGGGCGGCCGCACTTCATCCGCGGAGAGTGGATCAAGCCCGGGGCGATCGTCATTGACGTGGGCATCAACGTGGTCAACGGACGGGTGGTTGGCGATGTGGAGTTTGAGGCTGCCCGGCAGCGCGCGGCGTTCATCTCGCCGGTTCCCGGCGGGGTCGGACCGGTGACCGTCATGATGGTGATGAAAAACACGGTGGAGGCGTACAAACTCCAGAAGGCCTGAGAAGGCCTGAGAAGTGGAAGAAGGCGATGGAGTCGCAGATTACTGAAGACAAACGATTTTCCGAGAAGCTTGGGAAGAAGCCGTTCCTGGTGACGATGGAGGTCAATCCTCCAAAGGGGACCGACCTGTCCGAGATCCTCGCGGCGGTAGAGCAAGTCCGCGGCTTGGTGGATGCGATCAACGTCACCGACGGCTCAGGGGCGATCATGCGGGCCTGCTCGTTGGCCGTGGCCAAGCGCGTCCTGGACGCGGGGGTTGACCCGATTCTCCAGATGACGTGCCGCGATCGCAATCGGCTCGCTCTGCAGGCTGATCTCTTGGGGGCCTCCATCCTCGACATCCGCAACGTGCTGTTGCTGACCGGCGACGATCCGAAGGCGGGCGACCATCCCGAGGCTAAGCCGGTCTTTGACATGAATTCCGCAACCCTCATGCAGGTGGCGAAGGGGTTGGGCGAAGGGAAGGACATGGCGGGTAAGGAGCTGACCGGCATGCCGCGCTTTTGCATCGGGGCGGCGGCCGATCCCGGGGCAAAAGACCTGGATGTCGAGATGCAAAAGTTCAAGGCCAAGATTGATGGCGGCGCGCAGTTTTTCCAGACCCAGGCGGTCTTCGATGCCGAGGCGCTGAGACGGTTCATGGAACGCGCGAGGGCTTTTGGCAGACCTGTGTTGGCCGGCATCCTGCTGGTCAAGTCAGCCAAGATGGCGCGCTACATGAACGAGCATGTCTGGGGGATCCATGTGCCCGAGCCGATCATTGTGCGGTTCGAGCAGGCCGCCGACAAGCGCAAGGAATGTGTGGTGGTGACGACGGAGCTGATTCGGGCTGTTCGTGGTATCGCCGATGGCATTCATCTCTACGCCTTGGGATGGGAAGACCTCGTGCCGGAAATTCTTCAGGCCTCGGGAGTGCGCTAATGCAAAAAACGACGTTACACGCCGAGCATCGCCGGCTCAACGCGAAAATGACGGACTTCCACGGATGGGACATGCCGCTCTACTACACCAGCATTCTGGAAGAGCATCAGGCGGTTCGCGCCACCGCGGGCATCTTCGACATCTCTCATATGGGACAGGCGCGCCTCAGCGGCGAGGGAGCCCTGGAGACCCTCAACGAGCTGGTGATCAGTGACGTGGCAAGTGTCGGCGAGGGTCGTGCCTGCTACACCATGTTCCTGAATGAGCAGGGCGGCATTCTCGATGACGTGATCATCTACCGTCTTGGCCGGCAAGACTATCTTGTCATCATCAACTGCGCGAATCGAGCGAGCGATGTCGCCTGGATGCAGGCCCATCAACGAGGGGCTGTTGAGATCCGTGACATCAGCGAAGGTCGGGCCATCCTGGCCATTCAGGGCCCGATTGCAGCCCAGCTCCTTGAAGACATCCTCGCGTTTCCGGTGAAAGCGCTTGGTCGATTTGACGTCGTGGCGATTCCCTCGCTGGGGTCCATGGCATGGGTGGCGCGGACCGGCTACACCGGTAGCGATGGGTTTGAGTTCTTTGTGCCGGATGCCGTCGCCCACCGACTCTGGCAACAGGTGTTGGAGCGCGGCGCGTCGTGCGGCATCGTCCCGATTGGGTTAGGCGCGCGGGATACCCTGCGGTTGGAAGCAGGACTGCGCCTGTACGGAACCGACATGGATACGACCACCACCCCCTTTGAGGCGGACCTCGGTTGGACCGTGGCCATCCACAAACCGTCGTTTCTCGGCAAAGCGTCCCTCGTGGCACAAAACACTCGGGGGCTGTCGCGTCGGCTCGTGGGGTTTGAGCTCGTCGAAGGACCGATTCCTCGTCAGGGCTTTTCCTTGTTCGCCCAGGGGCGTCAGGTCGGGGCGGTGACCAGCGGCACCTTCAGCCCAACGCTGAACAAAGCCATCGGCATGGGCTACGTGGAGCTGCCCTTCGCGCCGCCGTCCACCATGCTGCAGATCATGATCCGTGGCAAAACCTATCCCGTCACCGTCGTCAAGATGCCGTTTTGGAAAGCGGAGGCACTGAAACATGCGTGTACCAAGTGAATTGCGCTACACCAAAACTCATGAGTGGATCCTTCCGGATGAAAACGAAGCCATGGTTGGTATCACGGTACACGCGCAGGAAGAGCTGCGCGATGTGGTCTACGTCGAGTTGCCTGCTGTGGGGAAATCGGTCAAGCAGGGCGAGCCGGCCGCGGTGGTGGAATCGGTGAAGGCGGCGTTCGACATCTATGCGCCGATCTCCGGGACGGTGGTGAAGGTGAACAGCGCCTTGGCGAGCTCGCCGCAGCTGGTCAACAAGGATTGCTACGGCGAGGGATGGTTCTTCGCCATCAAGCCGAGCGAGCCCCAGGAACTCAACGCCTTGATGACCTCAGATCAGTATACGGAGTTGACCGCCTCGGAAACTCACTGATAACAGACGAAGTAGGCAGTAAGCAGTAAACACTCATGGACTATACGCCGCATACGGACGAAGAGATTCAGCAGATGCTGCAGACGATCGGGGTCCGATCGTTTGACGAGTTGGTTTCGGCGATTCCTCCTGAGGTGCGGTGTCGTTCCTTCCAGATTCCCGAGGGTTTATCCGAGCAGGAGGTGCTGACACTCTGCGAAGAACTCGTGCAGCCGAATCGCTCCCTGCATGAGTTCGCCTCCTTCCTGGGCTTCGGATCCTATCACCATGTGATTCCGACGGTCGTGGACACCCTCGCGGCGCGTGGGGAATGGTTGACGCCCTACACTCCCTATCAGGCCGAGGCCAGCCAAGGCACCCTCCAGATGATCTACGAATTTCAGACGCTCATCTGCGAGCTGATGGGGATGGAGGTGGCGAATGCGTCGCTGTATGACGGCGCCTCAGCTTTGGCGGAGGCGGCCACCATGTCGCTGCGCGCACACGCTCGGCCGCGATTGCTCATCGCGCAAACCGTCCACCCGCATTACCGCCAGGTGATGTCAACGTATCTGAGCGGGTTCCCCTGCGTCGTCCAAGAGATTCCATCAACCAACGGCGTGGTGGACCTCGAGGCGCTCGCCAAGGCCCTCAACGACGATGTCGCGGCGGTCATTCTCCAACAGCCCAACGTGTTTGGATGTCTAGAGCCGATGGGAGAGGCGTTTGAGTTGGCGCACCGAGTCGGAGCGTTGTGCGTCGCCGACGTCTATCCGATCAGCCTGGGAGCGCTCAAGCCGCCCGGAAGCTGCGGGGCGGACATCGCGGTCGCTGAAGGACGCTGTCTGGGAAGCCCTGTCGCCTATGGCGGACCGGGGCTGGGACTCTTGACGACGACCCAGGCCTTGCTGCGGAGAATCCCAGGCCGCTTGGCCGGATGCACGGTTGATCGCTTAGGCCAGCGGAGTTTTACGCTGACGCTGCAGACGAGGGAACAGCACATTCGACGGGAGAAAGCCACCTCCAACGTCTGCACGAATGAAGGATGGCTCTGCCTGCGGGCGACGATCTTCCTGAGCGTTCTTGGGCCGCAAGGCCTCCGGGAGCTGGCGGCGCTTAACGCCCAAAAAGCCCATGCGCTCTGGCGCCGTCTCCAGGAATTGGGCTTCATGAAGCCGGCGTTTGACCAGCCCTTCTTCAATGAGTTCACCATGCGCTGTCTGAATGACCACACGATTGAGGAGATCAACCGGAAACTGTTGAAGCAGGGGTTGATCGGCGGGTTAGCCCTGCGTCCGTGGTATCCGCATCTGCCTGATGCCGCGGTCTGGTGCGCGACGGAGATGATCTCCACATCAGATATTGACCGATTGCTTGACGCACTGAAGAGCCTATGAGTCACGGGAATTGGCGATGAAAGAGCTAATCTTCGAGCGGTCGGTGGCGGGACGAAGGGGCTATCGTCTGCCCCCCTGCGATGTGACGCCGCGCCCCGTGGCTGAGTTGATTCCCGAGGAGCATCTTCGCCAGCACGCGCCCCACTTGCCTGAGGTCTCTGAGCTGGACGTCGTGCGACACTACACGCGGCTCTCGCAACTGAATTTCTCGGTGGATACGCATTGCTACCCATTGGGTTCATGCACCATGAAATACAATCCGAAGCTCAACGATCGCATCGCCTCCTGGTCGCGGTTCGCGCAGATGCATCCGCTGCATCCCGCGTCGTGTTCGCAAGGATTGCTCCGGCTCCTTGACGAGCTGGAACAGTTGCTCTGCGAGATCACCGGCATGGCGGCGTTCACCTTGCAGCCGGCAGCCGGCGCCCAAGGGGAGCTGACCGGTTTGAAAATCATCCGCGCGTACCATCGCGCGAAGAGACGCGCTCGTACCACGATTTTAATTCCAGATTCCGCGCATGGCACGAATCCCGCCTCGGCGGCCTTGTCAGGATTTCGGGTGGTCGAGTTGAAATCCAATGCCCAGGGGCTCATTGACGTGGGGGAGCTGCGTCGTCATCTCTCGCATGACGTGGCCGCGCTGATGTTGACGAACCCCAACACCCTTGGGCTGTTCGAACGGGATATCCTGGCCATCACTGCCCTCTGTCATGAGCACGGCGCGTTGGTCTATTTGGATGGGGCCAACATGCATGCGCTCTTAGGTCTTGTGAAACCCGGCGAGATGGGGGTTGATCTCTTGCAGTTGAACCTCCACAAGACGTTCTCGACCCCGCACGGTGGGGGAGGGCCTGGCGCTGGGCCGGTGGGGGTGGCCAAAGCGCTTGAGGAATTTTTGCCGACTCCGCGCCTTCGAACACGAGGAACGCGCTACGTGTGGGAGGAACGAGGCAAGCGGTCCATCGGGCGCGTCCATGCGTTCTACGGCAACGTCGGCGTTCTCGTGCGAGCGTACGTCTACATCCGGACGTTGGGGAAAGCCGGCTTGGAGCGGGTGAGTCGAGCCGCGATCATCAATGCGAACTACCTGATGGCCAAGCTTGCCGGCACGTTTCCAGCGGCGTTCCCGGGACCCTGCCTTCATGAGTTCGTCGCGACCCTGAAATCATTGAAAGCGCATGGGGTCACGGCGTGGGACGCGGCCAAGCGGTTGCTCGATTACGGCTTCTATGCGCCGACGGTTTATTTTCCGTTGACGGTTGAGGAGGCGTTCATGATCGAACCGACGGAAACGGAGTCCAAGGAAACGTTGGATGCGTTTGCGGCGGCCCTGCAACAAATCGCTGAGGAAGCGAAGAGTGACCCGGAAATGGTCCGTCAAGCTCCGCATCGTTTGCCGGTTCACCGTGTAGATGACGTCAAAGCCGCCAGGGAGCCCAATCTTCGATGGGACGTTCGGGGACACAAACAATTTGCCAAATTTTGACCAATGTGTTTGTGTCCCCAATTTGGCATGATGAGCCGACAGCCGCTGCGCAGATGGCCTATGACGAGCGCCTGGTCGCGGAAGGCATGCCGACCTTGCGGTTCTTTCGATGGAGTGTTCCGGCTCTCTCATGGGGCTATCGGCAGCGCCCGCCTGATTGGGTCGACGCCTCAGCGTGCGCCGCTCGCGGTGTCGAGCTGGTTGAGCGGCCGACCGGCGGTGGGCTTGCCGTGCATGGGACGGACCTGTCCTGCTCGGTGGTGATTCCGAGAAGGCCTGATCTGCCATTGCGTGGCTGCATGGCGGGCCTGTGCGAGCTCTTCGCGCAAGGATGTTGCGTCTTTGACGTCATCGTGAAGTGGGACATTGAAACTCGAGGAAGGGGTCGGGTCGCCTATTGTCTCACCGAGACAAGTCCCTATGCCTTGATGGTCGGCGACCGGAAACTGGGCGGGTTTGCCGTTCGCGCCTATGCCGGGTCGTGGTTGATTCAAGGCTCGCTCTTGATCCGGCCGGTGCCAGAGGCCATCCGGCGGATCATGCCGGAGTGGGTGCAATGTGCCTATGGCACACGGGCGATGTGTCTTGAGGAAGCTGCCGGTGGTCCCATTGATGAGGCAATGTTGATCGATGCGTGCAGAAGTCAGAAGTGAGAAGCAGGAGAACAGATGATTACAACGGTCGTGGGGAATTTTCCGAAGGTGGCAGAGGCGGGGTTTGGGACGAAGGTCATCTCGTCCATCAGTCGGTGGCAGCGCAAAGAGCTCTCGGATGCCGAACTCGAAGGCGTGTTTCAGGGCATCACCAAAGCCGTCATCGCCGAGCATGAGCGTGCGGGCATTGACGTGCTGACGGACGGGCAGATTCGCTGGGAAGATCTCGTCACCCCGTTGGCCAAGAAGATCGAGGGGTTTGAGATCAACGGGCTGGAACGCTGGTTTGATAACAACGTCTATTATCGCCGCCCCATCTTGCGCAAGGCGCCGGTTCGTCGCGGGCCGATCTTGGTGGACGAGTACCGAGCGGCCAAGGCCTGCACGTCCAAGCCGGTGAAAGCCGTCCTGCCGGGGCCGTATACGTTCGTCAAGCTCACCGAAGATCGCTACTACAAGAACGACTCGCGGTTTCTGCGCAAGATCGCGGAGCTCCTCAATGAAGAGGCCAAAGCCCTGGAAGCCGCCGGCGCTCCGATCATTCAGTTTGACGAGCCGGCCTTGGGATTCGGCAAGCCGCCGATCAAGCTCATCCTTGAAGCGATCGCGATTGCGACGAGAGGGGTGAAGGCCACGACGGCACTCTACCTCTACTTCGGTCATCTCAACGGGTTCTTGGAACCGCTGCAAAAGGCTCCCGTGGATATCCTGGGGGTGGATGTGGCCTCTGATCCTCAGGCGGTGGGAGCGATCCGCAAGGTGAAGTGGACGAAACAGCTCGCGCTCGGTTGTCTCGATGCGCGCAACACCAAGCTCGAATCGGTCACTGAGCTGCACGCCTTGTTTGATGTGGTGGCCAAGCGCCTTCCGTTGGATCGGGTGTGTGTCAATCCGAGCTGTGGATTGGAGTTCTTGCCATATGAACAGGCGGTTCAAAAACTTCGCCGACTCGTCGAAGCGGTTCAAACCTATCAAGGGAGATGAGCATGTTATTGACGACCTCAGTGGGAAGTCTTCCGAAGCCCGACTATCTGGCGACCGCGAGAAGCCGGGCCAGAAAAGGCGAGTTGGATCCCAAAGAGCTGCGACGTCTTGAGGAGCAAGCGACACGGGACTGGATCGCGCGTCAGGAAGAGTTGGGCATCGACATCATCGTTGATGGCGAGCAGTATCGTGGGGATATGGTGGCCTACTTTGCCGAGCAGCTCGAGGGCTTTCAGACGAGCAGCCTCGTGCGCTCCTATGGCAACCGCTACTACCGCAAGCCGGTCATCGCGAAGAAGATTCGTCGCAAACGGCCGATGACCATCGGGTGGTGGAAGTTTGCGCAAGGGCTGACCAAGCGGCCGGTGAAGGGGATGCTGACGGGCCCTTACACGATCATGGATTGGTCGTTCAACGAGTACTATCCCTCACGCCGCGCCACCGCCCTCGCCCTCGCTGAGGTGGTTCGCGAGGAAGCGAAAGGCTTGGAGCGCGCCGGCGCGCAGTACATCCAGATCGATGAGCCGGCGATCTCGACGCGGTTGGATGAAATTGATCTGGCGATCGAAGCGTTGGGAATCGTGACCAAGGGTCTGCGAGCCAAGACGATTACGCACATCTGCTATGGCAACTTCCAGGCGTTGGCCCCGAAGCTCAACCGCTTGCCGGTGGACCAGATCGATCTGGAGTTCGCCAACCGGAAGTTCGAGCTGCTCGACGCCTTCAAACGGCTCAAGCTGCGCAAGGAGATCGGCCTGGGGGTGGTGGATGTGCACAGCCATCGTATCGAGTCGCGCGAGGAGGTTGTGGCGAATCTCAAGAAAGCCTTGAAGGTCTTCAAGCCGGAGCAGATCTACGTGGACCCGGACTGCGGGTTGAAGACGCGCACGGTGGATGAGGCTGTCGGGAAGCTGCGCGTTGTCGTCGAAGCCACCCGCGCCGTCCGCGAGGAATTGTTGAACTGAATAAGGGGACACAAACAAATTCCACTTCCGGAGTCAATTTGTTTGTGTCCCCAATCTAGACGACCTCAGCTGGTGGGTGAGCGTACAATGTCTAAAGTAAGTATCGCCGAATTGACGACGCGCAAGCAAGAGGGCGGAAAGATCACCATGCTCACCGCCTACGACTACCCCGTCGCCAAGCTGGTGGACGAGGCCGGCGTGGACATCGTGCTCGTCGGCGACTCACTCGGCATGGTGGTGTTGGGTTATGAGACGACGGCGCCGGTCACCATGGATGAGATGATCCATCATGCCAAAGCCGCTCGGCGGGGTGTTGCGCAGGCCTTGCTGATAGGCGATATGCCGTTTCTTTCGTTCCGCGGCTCAACGGCCGACGCCGTCAGGAATGCCGGCCGCTTCGTGCAGGAAGCCGGCTGTGACGGCGTCAAGGTCGAATGGAAAACCGGCATCGAAGACGCGGCCAAGGCGATCGTGGACGCCGGCATTCCGGTCATGGGACATGTCGGCCTCACACCGCAGACCGCGGCAAGCGCCGGCGGCTTCGGTATGCGGGGAAAAGACGCGGAGTCTGCGGCTCGCATCGTCACCCAAGCCATCGCGCTGGAAGAGGTGGGGTGCTTTGCGATGGTGCTGGAGTGCGTTCCCGATGAGGTCGCCCAAGACATCACCCACCGATTGCGGATTCCAACGATCGGCATCGGCTCAGGGACGTGGTGCGACGGGCTAGTGTTGGTGACCTACGATCTGATCGGGTTGTTCGACCGCTTTAAGGCGAAATTCGTCAAACGCTATGCCGAGG
>JACQRA010000068.1 GCA_016206725.1 Candidatus Omnitrophota bacterium | reverse complement strand
GGGTGGAAATCCCCAAGCGCATCTCGGAAACCTCCAACGTCCAGGGCATGGCCGCCGGCCTGACGTGGGGACTGCTGCGCGGCTTGGGCTACGGCTTCGTTCGCACCGCCGCCGGTTTCTACGAAGTCTTCACCTTCCCGGTGGCTGCCCCACCCAACTATGAACCGGTGATCCAACCGGAGTACGTGTTCGTGGAGGAAGACAACCAGAGGAGGTGAAGGATGGATTGGCAGATGGTGCTCATCCAGCCGGTCCAAGCCTTTTTTACCCAGCTCATGGGGTTTCTCCCCAATGTGCTGGGCGCGTTGCTCATCCTGTTGGTCGGATGGGCGGTCGCCAAAGGGATCGAAGGAGTGCTTGCCAAACTCCTGAAAACCGTCAAACTGGATAAGCTGGCGGACAAGATTCAGATCAGCGAGATCCTGAACAAGGGGGGGATCAAGCGCAAGCTGTCGGAAGTCATCGGCATCATCGTCTACTGGCTTGTCATGCTGGTCGTCCTCATCGCCACCTTGAACGCGCTGCAACTGACGGTGGCCGCGCAGCTCCTTGAGCATGTGGTGGCCTTTCTGCCGAATGTCGTCGCCGCGATCTTCATCCTCGTGGTCGGGATTGTCACCGGCGCGTTTCTCTCAACGACAGTTCGGACGGCCGCGAGTAACGCGGGAGTGGATTCGTCCCGCCTGCTCGGTCAAGCCGTGCAGACCACGGTGATCGTGTTTGCCATCGTCGCAGCCCTGAAGCAACTGCAGATCCAACTCGTGGGTGAGGCCTTCCTGATCGTGCTGGGCGCCGTGTGTTTCGGATTGGCGCTGGCCTTCGGGTTAGGCGGCAAGGATCTGGCCGGTCGCTGGTGTGACAGTTGGGCCAACGAAATCACCGCCAAGAGACGATAAGTGTGAAGTTGTCTGTGCATACAGCCCGACCGTCCGGCTCTCTTCTGGCCGCGGTCGGGCTGTTGTTTTTGTGGGTGACGGCCGCCGCAGCCGTCCCTTCTCTCAACGTCGAGCGCCTCAGCCCTGAGGACGTCACACGGCTGCAGACGATCCTCCAACGCCTTGAACCCCTTATCGCCTCCCACAAGCAATTGGGCACGGCCAATCTCCTGACGTGGGATGAGCTCTATCAACCGCTTGCCGAGGAGGAGCGCGCCTGGCTCGATGCGTTCCGCGCGTTGAAAGGCACTGACCTGGGTGCGACCAGCCATTATTTTGGAGAGCTTACTGAGCCGGATGTGGTGCCGGTTGGTCCGACCACCCTAGACGCCCAGTTTCTGCCTCGTGACGTGGCGGATGCCTACGAAGCGATGATGCAGGCGATGGAGCGCGACCTCGGCAAGCACCTTTTGGTCGAGTCCGGCTATCGCTCGCCAGCCTACCAACTGTATCTCTTCCTCTTTTATATGCCCAAGCACGACTACTCGATTCGCGAAACCAACCGGTTTGTCGCCCTGCCCGGCCACAGCGAGCATGGGTATCCGCCTCGGCAGGCGATTGACTTCATCAATCAGGAAGGCATCAACGGCGAGGACAAGCCGGAGGAGTTCGAAGCGCTGCCGGAGTATCAGTGGTTGCAACAACACGCCAACGAGTTTGGCTTTTTCCTCTCGTACCCGCGCGATAATCCCCACCACACGGCATTTGAACCTTGGCACTGGCATTATGAACCTACCCGTCCCGCCAACTGAGCTCGGTCACCACTTTTGCAAATTGGGGACACAAACAAATTTATCCCAAAGTAAATTTGTTTGTGTCCCCGCTGTTCGCTGGCTGGCGTAATCGCTGATGAGTGAGCGGACGACGTTTGTGAGGGCGATGGGGCGGTGGGATGCGACGATGCTGGTGGTGGGGTGCGTCGTCGGGGTGGGGATCTTTCGCACGGCGAGCGCCATCGCCGCCCACCTGCCGTCCCCCTCCCTCATCCTGCTGGTCTGGATCGTCGGCGGCATCGTGTCGTTGTGCGGGGCGCTGTGTTACGCAGAGCTTGCGGCGATGTTTCCCGCCACCGGCGGCGACTACGTCTACATCGAGCGCATCTACGGCCGACTGTGGGCGTTCTTGTTTGGCTGGACCAAACTGTTCATCGAACGAACCGGCACGATCGCGATCCTGGGATTCGTCTTTGCCGAATACCTCCGGCGCGTCGTCCCGTATGACGAGGCCACGCTGCGATGGACCTCGGCCGCTGTGATCGTGACCTTGACCGCGGTCAACGTCTTCGGCGTACGGTGGGGCACACTGGTCCAGAATGTCTTTACCGTGATCAAGATTGCCGCCCTCGCTTCGCTCATCCTCGCCGGCGTCATGATCTCAGCAAGCGGCCAGAGCGTCTCCCCCGTCTGGACGATGCCCCCATTCACCGGTTCAACCCTGCAAGCCCTTGGGGTGGCGTTCGTGTTTGTCCTCTGGACGTTCGGCGGATGGACCGAGGCGGCCTACGTCGCGGAGGAGGTGCGCGAGCCGACGCGCAACCTTCCCCGAGCGATCATCGGAGGGCTGTTGCTGACGACCTGCCTCTACGTGCTGGTCAACTGGAGTTATCTCGTGTGCGTCCCCATCGAGCAACTGCCGCAGACCCCGCTCGTCGCCTCCGAGGTGATGCAACGCCTCCTCGGCGCTCAGGGGGCGATGTGGATCGCCGTCATGGTGGCCTGCTCCGCCTTCGGGGCGCTCAACGGCTACATCTTGACGGGGGCCCGCATCCTCTACGCCGTCGGCCGAGACTTCCCGCTGTTTCGAAAACTTGCCGCCGTCCATCCGACGCACCGCACGCCCTCGCGGGCGCTGTGGACCAACGCGGCGATCGCCGTCCTGCTCGTGCTGACCAAAACCCTCGACCAAATCATGACCTACTCCACCGTGGTCATCTCGATCTTCTTTATCATGACGGTCATCGGGGTGATGGTCCTGCGCCGCCGCGCGCCGCGTCAGTCTCGGCCGTATCGCGCCTGGGGTTATCCGCTGACACCGCTGCTCTTCTCGCTGGTGATGTGCGGTTTCATCATTGACGTGTGCATCAAGCAGCCGACCGAGGCCCTCTTTGGCTTCGGACTCCTCGCCCTTGGGCTGCCCCTGTACGCACTCTCCCTCCGGCAGAGGAGCGAAAATACCGCTTGACTGCTTCATGCATGTCGATAGACTAAACAGTCAAAGGGTCTAAGAAGGAGAGCGCGTGTGCCTTCTTAGAGGAGTAGTCGGAGGTCGGGCCGCCATCCGAGGAAACAACGGAGGGCGGTTTTTTTGTTGTCTTGCAGCGGAGGTGAGGCATGGAGATTCGATATCCTGAGGACATCCTGAAGAGCGGCCAGGCCCAACGGCTGCTCAAAGGCGCGCCGGCGATCGCGGCGCTGGTGCTCCTGATCGCGGCCGCGTTGACGTCGTTTTACTCGATCGGCCCGGATGAGGCGGGGGTGATCCTGCGGTTCGGCAAATACGTGCGGACGACGACGCCAGGGCTGCACGCGAAGATCCCATTCCTGGTGGAGCGGGCCATCCCCATCAAGGTCAAGCGGATTTTCAAAGAGGAGTTCGGGTTCCGCGCGGAGGCTCAAGGAACGCGCCAGGCCCGCTCGGACTTCTACCGGGATGAATC
>JACQRA010000007.1 GCA_016206725.1 Candidatus Omnitrophota bacterium | reverse complement strand
GCCGAACCCATATTCCTCGGCCCCGAACAATGCGGCGATCACGACATCGCGCCCGGTCTTCATCCCCCCATCGGTGCGGACGAGGATGCGATCGCGCAAACCGTTCATGCGCAGCGTCTGCTGCGTCTCCGCCAAGCCCAGCTCCCACGGCAGGCCGGCGCTCTTGATCGAACTTAAGGGACTGGCACCCGTGCCGCCGTCATGCCCGGAAATCAGGACGGTATCCGCGTAGCCCTTGGCCACACCGGCGGCGATCGTCCCCACGCCGGCCTCCGAAACGAGCTTCACGTTGACGCGCGCCGTGGGGTTGACCATCTTCAAATCGTAGATCAGTTGCGCTAAGTCTTCGATCGAGTAGATGTCGTGATGCGGCGGCGGCGAGATGAGCGAGATGCCCGCGATGGTGTGGCGCACGCGCGCGATGTCAGCGGAAACCTTATGGCCGGGAAGCTGCCCGCCTTCGCCGGGCTTGGAGCCTTGCGCCATCTTGATCTCCAATTCCCTCGCCGACATGACGTACTCCGGCGTGACGCCGAAACGGCCGGAGGCGATCTGCTTGATCGCAGAGCATGTGTTCATGTTCGGATCAGCCGGATGATAGCGCGCCGGATCCTCTCCGCCCTCGCCGGAGCCGCTTTTGCCGCCGATGCGGTTCATGGCGATCGCCAGGGTCTGGTGCGCTTCAAGAGACAACGCCCCGTAGGAGATGCTGGCGGTGGCGAAGCGCGAACAGATGGATTCAACCGGTTCCACTTCTTCAATCGGCACCGGCGAACCGAGCGGTTTCATATCGAGCAGATCCCGTAGGGCCGTCGGCTGGCGGTTGTTCACCGTCTTGGCAAATTGCTTATAGGTCTCGTAGTCGCCCAGCTTGATGGATTGTTGCAAGTAGCGCACCATCTCCGGATTGAAGGCGTGATATTCCCCGTCACGCCGGTACTTGTAGAACCCCCCGGCCTCCAACACCGACGGGTGATCCTGAAAAGCCGTGCGGTGCCACGTCATCACTTCCTGCGCGATGTGTTCGTAGGTGATGCCGCCGATGCGCGAGGGCGTGCCGGGGAAACATTCCTCGATCACCTCATCGGAGAGTCCCAGCGCCTCAAAAATCTGCGCGCCGCGATAGCTGCCGACGGTGGAGATGCCCATCTTCGACATGATCTTCAGCAGCCCCTGCTCGATCGCTTTCTTGTAATGCTGCAGCGCTTGATCAAAGGTCTCGCTGCCCAATCGGCCGGCTTGTTCCATCGCCTTGATCGTTTGGTAGGCCAGATACGGATAGATCGTGGAGGCGCCGTAGCCGACGAGACACGCCACGTGGTGCACCTCGTGGACATCGCCCGCCTCGACGACGAGGGTCGTCTTCATCCGCCGGCCGGTGCGGATGAGATGATGATGCACCGCGGCCGTCGCCAGCAGCGAGGGGATGGGGGCTGTAGACTCGGTGAGGCCGTGGTCACTGAGAATCAGGATCGTTGTCCCGCGGTCCACCGCCTTGACGGCGTGCTCGCGCACGCGCCTCAGTGCGGCTCGCAACCCTCGCTCACCACCCGCGACATCAAAGTGAATCGGAATCGTCTCGGAGGACAGATCGGATCGGCGCAACGAGCGGATGACCGCAAACTCCTGCGGCAGCAACAAGGGGCTCCTGGTGAAAATGAGCCGCTTGAGCACCGGTCCCTCATCCAACAGGTTCGGACGAGCGCCCAGCACGGTGTTGAGCGACATCACCAGCTCCTCGCGGATCGGATCAATCGGCGGGTTGGTCACCTGCGCGAAGAGCTGCTTGAAGTACGTCGCCAACGGCTTGGGTTTGCTGGAGAGCACCGAGAGCGGGATGTCGTCCCCCATCGACCACACCGGCTCCTTGCCGGTCTTGGCCATCGGCTCAACGATCATGCCGAGCTCTTCCTCGGTATAGCCAAAGGCCAGTTGATTGCGCAGCAAGGTGGAGCGCTCCACCAACACGTCCTCCGCGATCGGCGTCCCGTTGACGAGACTGTCGATTGGCAACAGGCTTTTCGCAATCCACTGCGCATAGGGTCTGAGTGAGGCGTAGGCGCGTTTGACCTCCGTGCTGGAAAACATTCGCTTGCGGGCCGTATCCACGGCGATGATGTGCCCCGGCCCGAGGCGGCCTTTCTCGACGATGTGCGAGGGCTCGATCTCCACCACCCCCACCTCCGAGGCCATGATCACGACGCGATCGTCCGTCACCCAGTACCGGGCGGGCCGCAGGCCGTTGCGATCCAGGCAGGCCCCGACGATCGTCCCGTCGGTAAACGCCAGCGCCGCGGGCCCGTCCCACGGCTCGGTCAAGAGCGCGTGATATTGATAGAACGCCTTCGCCTCCTCGTCCATCTCCGGCATGTTCTGCCAGGCATCGGGTACGAGCATCATCATGGACTGCAGGAGGTCTCGGCCCGACATCACCAACAATTCCAGCACGTTGTCGAGACTCATCGAATCGGAGCCGCAGGCCTGGACGATAGGCCAGAGCTCTTTGAGGTCACGGCCCCAGACCTTCGAGACTAACTCGGCTTCGCGCGCGCGCATCCAGTTACGGTTGCCCTGCAGGGTGTTAATCTCGCCGTTGTGGCCGAGAAAGCGAAACGGCTGCGCGAGGAACCAGTTCGGAAAGGTGTTGGTCGAGTAGCGCTGATGGAAGACGACGATGGACGCGACGTAGTCCGGATCCGACAGGTCGCGATAAAACTGTTGGAGCTGCGGGGCCACTAGCAGGCCTTTATAGACGATCGTCTTGGAAGAGAACGAGGGGATGTAACAGCCGGCAAGCCGCTCCTGATCCCACGCCCGCTCAATCCGTCGGCGGACGAGAAACAGCATCCGCTCAAAGTCTGCAGGGGCGATGGAGCTCGGGCGCGCCATCAGCGCGTGGCGAATCATGGGGGCCGTCTGTTGCGCCTTGTCGCCGAGGACCGAGGGCTCAACCGGCACGTCCCGCCAGCCGATGAGGCTGATGCGCCGCGCACGCAGTTCTTTCTCGATAATCGCTTCGGCTTTCGCGCGGGCCGCTCGATCTTGAGGCAAAAACACAACCCCCACCGCCAGGTCTCCGGGGGCAACCGACGAGGCGCGAAGCTGCGTGAGAGCCTTCGCGAAGAGCTGATGCGGAATGGTCGTGAGGATGCCGGCCCCATCGCCGGTCTTGGCATCGGCCGACACCGCGCCTCGGTGGGTCACGTTGCAGACACAGCCGACCCCCCACTGGAGAATTTGGTGGGTCGCAAGGCCGTCAATGGAGGCGACAAAACCCGTCCCGCAGGCGTCGTGCTCGTACGCCGGCTGGTACAGTCCTTCCTTGTTGGGGGAGTTGTTAGCGCTCATCGGGCCTCGAAGAAATTGGGAGCCGGGCTGCCCCCAAAACAATTATTCTACTGGGTTTTGGAGGGTTGTACACGCGAAAAACGACGGGGAACACGGCAGCGGGGTTACGACGGTGGGTCGCGACCGAGAAGGAATTCGCTCGGCGTTTCACGAAAGAGGAGGTGGCGGGTTGCCAGGTTCCATGCCGCAAGGCCATGCCGACGGCCCTCGAGATACGCTTCATACGGGGTCCAGTGGTTGGCCACCACTCGATAGATCGCCACCATGATGCCCACACGGTTCCACCCTTGGCGACAGTGGGCGAACACCGGTCGATTCACCGGATCGGTCACGATGGAGAGAAACTGGCGGACCTGAGCATCGCTGGGCCGCCACCAAACGTACATGGGGAGGTTGACCCATCGCATCCCGAGTTCTTGAGCAAGCCGCCGTTCTTGATCCATCGCCTTCGAGTGATGCCGAAGGTTGACGATGGTCTTGACGCCCATCTGCGCCAAGCGGCGGATCCCCTCAGGAGACGGTTGTCCACCGCGATACAACCCTTCGTCAACTTGCGCGAAGGCGGGTAGATCGCCACGGGTCCACCCAAGGCCCGGAAGACTCGCGCATCCCTGGGCGATGAGCAGGAGGCTTCCAACACCCCATACCGCCGTTCGACTCACCCTGGGATGCCACCGGATCATTCGTCTGGACCCCCCGCCGCTCACACGGCTGGTGCGGCTGATCGGCGAATTCTCCGGCGCACTTCGATCACACCATCCACCGCGATCAACAGGATCAGCATGACGGCCAACATCACGTGTTTGAACCAGTCCTTCTCGACAAACACCTCATGCTCCTGCCAGAACTCCTCGCGAAAATAGATGACGACGAACCCAACGACCACCCACAGCAACGTCTTCCATTCTCGACTGGCTCTCAGGCCTTTCCAGCTCCACTGACTGCGCGGATCGTAGTGGGACCGCCAGGTAGGAATCCAGCGAGGAACCACTCGCCGATACGCCTCATAGACCTCGCCATACTCATCCGCAATCAACGCTTCTTCTTCCATGGCCTTGCGGCGGTAGAGCAGGCAGAACATCGCGAGGGCGCTGAGCGCCCCCCAGAGGCTGGTCACCGCGAGACAGAACCCTGTGCCGATAAGAAACGTGCCGACATACAGCGGATGACGCACGTGCGCATACGGACCGGTGGTCACGAGGTGTCCGATGGCAGGATGGCGACGTCCGCTCTGGGTCCAATTCACCTTGGCATGTCCCACGTAGCCGTTCGCCCATACCCGCAACGCTTCGCCGATCAGCGCGATCAGCATACCCAACCGCAATGACCACTCGGACGTGTGAGCCGCTAAGAAGAGCCACGCAGCCAGCGGATAGACCCAGAAGAAGCGCGCTTTTCTCACCCGACTCATCGACACACCGAATTGCTATTGTGAGCCATACCGGCAGACCTCGTCAATGATATGAACGAAATGATCTACGGCGAGTGTGCGACGTTCCGTCAATGAAGAAGCGCTTCGGCTGGAACGGCTGGGGCGTCGTCCGGCTCGAACCACGGCTCGGTTCGGGGAGTTTCGGGTGGCGCGGGCGAGGGCGTTGGAGCCGGCGGCGACATCGCACGGCATCCTGCTGAAGGCGACAGGGCGCGAGACAGCGCGCGCAGGTAGGTGATCACCATCACCAAGAATCGGGCGTGCTTGGTCAGGAGGTCCCACAGATAGCGGGTGTAGAACGGCAGCGGCGCCTCAAGCGGCAAGCCGGGCCGACGGTCCAGGCGGTACTTGAGCCGAAACAGACCGCCTTCAAGCGGGTGAACCTGCTCGATGCGCGCGCAGGCGTGAAACGCCAGCAATTTCTCCAGCATCTGATACGGCGGGAATCCCCACGTCTTCCCCCGTCGGATCAACGTCTCCACGTGCTCCGGCGTGTAGTACGCATCCCACGCCCGGTGATAGATCGCCTGCCATTCCTGTCGGGACATGTTCTGATGATCCGTGGTGACGTGGGCGAGATCATAGTGATTCATATCCGGGTCCATCGCGACCCCTCGGTCATACAGCGTTCGGTGGTCTTGGGAGCCGGGCAGCGGGGTGAGGATAAAGAACTCCAGCAGGTCAATCGGCAGGTCGCGTTGAATGATCTTGATGTCCCGCAGGATGCTCTCAGGGGTGTCCGCCGGGAAACCCAGAATGTAGCCGGCCAGCGTCAGCGCGCCGACGCGGTGCCAGGCGTCCAGCATCGCCTGGTACTCTTCGATTTTGTTCTGCCGCTTCTGCGCGCCCAGGAGTGAATCCGGATTGATGTTCTCCAATCCGATGAACACGCGGTTCACGCCCGCCCGCCCCGCCTTCTCGATGAAGCCCGGCACCTTATGGCTCAAGGTGTCCACCTGGATGATGAGCCGAATCTTCAAGCCTTCCACTTCCCGCAGATGGATCAGCCGATCGAGGATGGGTTCCCACGTCTTGTTTCTGGCGAAGTTGTCGTCGCTGATGAAGAAGTTATGCACCCCCTGGTCGGCGTTGGCCCGCACGAGATGCTCGACGTCATCCGGACTGCGGAAGCGGGATTTCCGTCCCTGCACGTTGATGATGGTGCAGAAGCTGCACTGGAAGGGACAGCCGCGTCCGGCGTCGAAGCTCGTCTTGGAGCCGGTTCGGCGATGGATGACCTCGGCCGGCAGAAACGGCACCGGGCTGCCGCCCAAGTCCGGCAGGTCCTTCATATAGTTGTAGAGCGGTTTGAGTTCGCCGCGGTAGGCATCCTGCAAGAGCCCGTCCGTGCGTCCCTCCAACTCGCCCGCGAAGAGGGACACGCCCAGATTCATGGCCTCCTGCAAATCCGACGGAATAACCGGCAGCATGGACAGGCAGCCGCTGACATGAAACCCGCCGAGGCACACCTGAATCCCTTCGGCGCGCAATTGGCGGGCCAGATCCATCGCCCGAGGGTATTGGTTGGATTGGACGCCGACCAGAGCCACCATGCCCCCGCCGCTCGATGAGCGGATCAACCGGGCAATCCGATTGACCTTGATGCGTGTGTTCGTCTCATCATGCGCGTCCAACCGAATCTCGATATCCGGACCGAGGATGCGGCGACTCGCGGCATCGAGGGCCAACCCGTAGAGTGTCGCGAGGGTGTTGGAGGGAATCGAGGAGCGCAGCCACTGAATGACGTAGCCGTCGTCATCATAGTGAGAGGGCTTGATGAGCACGACGCGGAAGGTCTTGCGCGCTGATGCGGCGGAATCGCTCATGAGTCGCCTGCGCGGCTGCGACCACGATGGCCCTGATCCGTCATCCACGTCCGCACTCGCTCAGGGTCTTTCCATCGCTTGAGCATCACCTCGGCTGAGTGCGCTTTGGCAAGGGACTCGCACCGCCGACTCCCCACTAACGTGAAGGGACAATCCCTCTTGGTCGAGACCACACCGCCTGCGTTATGGCGCAGGAGCTGCGACGCAACGTCTTGGGTCACACCGGTGTGGAGTTGATGATCGCGCGTACTCTGAAGCACATAGACATACCAGATCATCCCTCATTGTAACAGATGAATCAACCTGGCGATATGTTAAAGCGTCTGATCAGGCCGCTATGAGCGCTTGGACTTGCAGAGCACAGCGTCCAGGGACACGGAGCCGGCGCCCCGCAGCATCAGCGCAATCATGATGGCCAGATAGATCGCGGCCAGCTCCCACGACCCGCCCTGTCCGACGAACGGATCGCCGCTCGGCAGATGCACCAGGAAGATGGCGTACGACATCACACATGCAATGCCCAGCGCCGCGAGTCGCGTCAACAGCCCGATCAGAATCGCGATGCCGCCTCCGAACTCCGCAAACGCCGCCAGCGCCTGAAGCCACGACGGCACTTGGGGGCCCAGCCACGTGAAGGCGTGTTGAATTTTCGTCCAGCCATGCAGGATAAACGCCGGACCCGCGACGAGCCTTAAGGCCAACAGCGCCACCGCCCCCTTGCCCCGAACCACTTCACCGCACCATGCCGTATTCATCCCACCCTCCTTTCGTAGGTTCTACGTTGAAACGAAATTGGGGTGAGTCCGTGGACGCCCTTAGAACGTCCCCGGATGACCCCTGGATTGTCTTCCTCCGCGAATTCAAGCTGTGGTGTGCCTCCGAACCGGCGCAACTCCTACCAGCTCGTAGGTAGCGTAGCCCGATTTGATAAAACCTCTTTACAAAGCCCCCCAGCGCCGTATATACTTTTTATAGGTCACCACGAAGAGGCTCCCACGCAGGTTCCGTCCTGCGGCGGGGCTTTTTCATTTTGGGGGTGATTCATACCGCAACCGATCCTCGAAGCGATCAAGGAAGAGGATCTTCTCAGGAACGGCTTTTCGAAGCAGGACGGAGGCCTTCCGGTGGTCGGGGCAAATCACCTGTTCGAGCTTGCTATGCTTGTCAAGATAGGTGACCAGACAGTGAAAATCTCCATCGCCGGAAACGATCACCGCCTTCTCATACTCCCCCAGATCAACCATCGCTTGTAACACCAGCTCGGCATCGCAGTTCCCCTTCACGCCGCCCTTATCGTCAGGCAACGTGGGTTTGAACACGAGCACATACCCCCACTCCTGGAAGTCTTTGTACATGGCCGCGTACTGCGGCACGAACCCCATAAACAT
>JACQRA010000077.1 GCA_016206725.1 Candidatus Omnitrophota bacterium | reverse complement strand
TCAAATCCCAGCGCCCCGATTGACATTCCTCGAGGGAATATGTATACTCAATGTAGATACATCACATTGGAGGAACGCCCATGGATACGACGGTTCAGAAATGGGGCAATAGTCTCGCGGTGCGGATCCCCAGATCATTAGCAAAAGATATTCGCCTCAATCAGGGGATGGTGGTGGACGTGATCGCTGTGGGGGGTAAAATTGTGGTAAAGCCACGAGAGCGGCAGCGCTATACGTTGACCCAATTGTTAAAAGGAGTGACCACGCGCAATCGTCACGCGGAAGTTGAGTGGGGAGGACGAGTCGGACAGGAAGTCTGGTGATGCCGGACTCGTACCATCCCAAGCGTGGCGATATCGTGTGGTTGACCTTTAGTCCTCACGCAGGCCACGAACAGGCCGGCCACCGACCCGCATTGATCCTCTCTCCAGAATCGTATAACAGAAAAGTAGGTCTTGCGCTCGCGTGTCCCATCACAACCCAGGTGAAAGGGTATCCCTTTGAGGTCGCTATCCCTACAGGGCTCGAAGTATCCGGTGTCATCTTGGTTGACCAGCTGAAGAGTTTGGATTGGAAAGCAAGGAAAGCTCGTTTTTGTTGCACGGTGCCAGTCGCAACCGTTTCTGAGGTGCTGAGAAAATTGGGACCTCTTCTCGGCGAACCCTCGATCCTCTAACACACCGTGGATGAAACAGCAGATTCATGCGTGGTACGCCGGGCGGGTGCAGGGGGTGGGCTTCCGCATGAGCGCCGAGGAAGCCGCCCATCGCATTGGGGTTGTGGGATGGGTCAAAAACCTTCGTGACAGCCGCGTGGAGCTGCTGGCCGAAGGAGAGAAAGAGCAACTGATCGAGTTGCTGGATGCCGTTCGCTACGGCCCGATGCGCAACTTCATCCAACACATCCACGTGGAATGGAACCCCGCCTCCAACGCATTGACCAAATTCGATATTCGTTACTTCTGATATGCGATGCGATCCTCACGCGCAGTCCCTGAGACGATCCGCAAGCAGGTGGAGAAGCTCCGCGAGCAACTCCGCCATCACGACTATCGGTACTACGTCCTGAACCAGCCGGAAATCTCCGATGCCGAGTATGACACGCTCCTGCGCCGGCTCAAAACCCTTGAAGAACAGCATCCTCAACTCATCACGCCGGATTCACCGACCCAGCGAGTCGGCGGCGTTCCGAATGAGGCCTTTCGAGCCGTTCGCCATCGCGTCCCCATGCTATCGCTGGACAACGCCTTCGAGACGGACGAGCTATCCGCCTGGCACCAGCGCGTCATCAAAGGGGTTGGGGAGGCCAAGCCGACGTTCGTGGCGGAGTTCAAGATCGACGGGGTCGGCATTGCGCTGACCTATCGCCAGGGACTCTTGACCCAAGCCGCCACACGAGGCGATGGAGAAACCGGGGAGGATGTGACCGCCAATGCGAAGACGATTCGCGCCGTTCCTCTTCGTTTGCGAGGAAACGCCCCCCGCGTGCTGGAAGTTCGCGGCGAAGTGTACATGACGCGTCAAGATTTCGAGCGCTATAACGCGGAGATGGCGCCGGCTCGGTCGGAGACGTTTGCGAATCCTCGCAACGCCGCAGCGGGCAGCCTTCGCCAGAAAGATCCTCGGGTGACGGCCTCGCGTCCTCTGCGATGTTTCGTCCACTCGTATGGAGCGGTGGAGGGCGCGCGGTTTACGACGCATTGGGAATTCCTGGAGACGTGTCGGCGATGGGGTCTGCCAGTGACGGAACACGCGACACGCTGCCGTGCGTTCGATGCCGTGGTGGCGCAATGCCGTCAATGGGAAGCTCAGCGGGATCGGCTCGCCTATGAAGTGGATGGTGTGGTCATCAAAGTCAATGAGCTCGCCCTGCAGGATCGCCTGGGGATGACGTTTAAATCGCCACGATGGGCGATGGCGTATAAATTTCCGGCTCATCAAGCCACGACCCAAATCGTTGAGGTGGTCCCTTCAGTCGGACGCACGGGAACGATTACACCCGTGGCGAAGCTCAAGCCGGTGGCGTGCGGGGGGGTGACGATCTCCAACGTGAGTCTCCACAACTATGACGAGATCGAGCGTCTTGGGGTCAAGATCGGTGATTGGGTCGTGATTCAGCGGGCGGGTGAGGTGATTCCGCACGTCATCAAGGTCATCGAGAGCAAACGCGAGGGATCTGAGAAAGCCATTCGCATTCCCTCCAAGTGCCCAGAATGTGGGGGCTCGGTTGCTAAGGAGAAAGAAGAGGAAGTCGCCTATCGCTGCGTGAACCCCTTCTGTCCCGCTCAGCGGGTTCGACGCCTGATCCATTTTGCCAGCCGAGAAGCGATGGACATCGAGGGACTGGGTGAGGTGGCCGCGGAACAGTTGGTGGAACACGGCCTGGTGAACGATGTCGCCGATTGCTATCGGCTGACCAGGGAGCAACTCTTGAAACTGGAGTTGTTCGCTGACAAAAAGGCGGAGAACCTGTTAGCTGCCATCGCCGCCAGCAAGGCTCGCGGGCTTTCGCGCGTCGTCTATGGCCTTGGCATCCGCCATGTGGGAGAGAAGGCCGCGATCGTCCTGGCCGAGTCCTTTCAGTCCATCTCTGAATTGATGGAGGCTACGGAAGAACGCCTGCAAGCCATCCCTGAAATCGGGCCGGTGATGGCCCGCTCGATCATCGAGTACCTGCGCCATCCCTCGACGAAACGAGCCATCGAGAAGCTGCGAGAAGCCGGCGTCAGATTGACGGAACACGTTGTGAAGGGACCGAAGGCGTTGCGGGGGTTGACGTTTGTCTTGACCGGCGAGCTGTCGAGCATCAGCCGCCACGATGCCGAAGCCCTCGTGCGACAACGGGGCGGTCGCGCCGCCTCCAGCGTCAGCCGCCAGACCGATTACGTCGTGGCGGGATCCGATCCCGGTTCGAAGTACCAACGCGCCAAGACGCTCGGCGTGAAGATCATCGACGAAGCACAATTTAAAAAAATGGTCGGGCGATAGGATGCGGCGAGTGTTGCTGGCGTTGTGTTGTGGTGCGCTCGTCGTCGGAACGGGCTGTGAGGCGATGCAGAAGAAATTCGTGCGGAAGCGCAAAACCCCGCTCGCTCGTCCCGCGCCGATTGTCACGTTCCAAGACTACACCCGTGCGATGACGCCGCTGGATCGGTATCGCAAGCATTACGTGATGTTTGACTACTGGAATACGGAGTTGCTGGGCGTCTTGGAGGATCGCGATTTTAGCATAAAACGGCTGCGCAAATATTCGTCGGAAGCCCTCCAGGAGCTGCGTCTGCTTCACGGGATGCTTCAGTACGATCTGGCTGCCGATGTCGAGCCGTTGATTCACGAGCGGGAGAAAAGCGATCAACACATCCAGCAACGGCTCGTGATGCCCTCCGATCTCGGGGCTCTTCGCCAGCGGCTGGAGGTGCAGACGCGGCAGATTCACCGTGAGCTGTCGTGGCGCCACGTCGAGGATCGGCTCAAACCGGGGACACAAACACATTAATCAGGGACACAAACCATTTTTTTAGAACGTGTTTTGTGTCCCTGATTTTTACCATGCGAGAAGCGACTCAGCAGTACCTAGCCCATCTGAAGTTGGAACGCGGCTTGAGCCCCACGACGATCACCAGCTACGCGGATGATCTGCGCATGTTCACGGCATTCTGCCGTCGAAAGGGGATCACTCAGCCGAGTCGCGTGCGGCCATTGACGGTTCGGGAGTTTCTTCAATGGTTGCTGGCGGAAAAGCGCTCGCCCTCAACAGCCGCCAGAAAGCTGGCCTGCCTCAGAGGCTTCTTCAGATTTTTGACGGCTCAAGGTGTTCTCCAGCGCGACCCGACCGGTTTCATTCAAACCCCCCGGTTGTGGTATCGGCTGCCGAAGACCCTCGACCAATCGGAAGTCGAGCGATTGCTCGCCGCGATTCCAAAAACGGCCAATGGGAGGCGATCGAGGGAAGACGAATTGCTGCGGCTGCGCGATATGGCGCTCTTCGAGTTACTCTACGGCACAGGCCTTCGAGTCTCCGAGGCCGCGTCCCTCGAAGTGAGCCATGTCAACCTTGATGTCGGGTTTGTTCGGAGCCTTGGTAAAGGCAGCAAAGAACGGCTTGTGCCGATCGGGAAATTCGCCCAACAGGCCCTTCGACACTATCTGCAGGAGGTCCGACCGAAGCTCGTCCGCGGCCGACCGGCGCAAACAGTCTTCGTCAACCGCGGCGGGTTGCGCATGAGCCGGCAGCGGATTTGGCAATTGGTGCGTCGTTATGCCCTTGCCGGCAACGTGGCCAAGCGCATCGGTCCGCATACATTGCGGCACTCCTTTGCCACACATTTGCTGGGTCGTGGCGCTGATTTGCGCACGGTGCAGGAATTGCTCGGTCACGCCAACATCGCTACCACGCAACGGTATACCCACGTGGATCGCGCGCGACTCAAGACGGTGCACGAACAGTACCATCCACGACCATGAAACGTGTGAAGATTCCGAAGACCGTGAAACCAATCCTCGAGACCGTGGGGCGGGTGGCGCAAGACCAGGGGGTCCAGGCGTACGCCGTGGGAGGGTGCGTGCGAGATTGGCTGTTGGGCATCACGTCAACCGTTGACGTGGATGTCACGATTGAGGGCGATGGGATCGCGTTGGCGGGGCGTCTCGCAGAGACCTTTGGTGTGACCCCTCGAGCGCATGCGCAGTTCGGGACCGCCACACTGGAGTTGCCGAAGCGGCTGCGTCTCGACGTGGCCAGTTGCCGTAAGGAAACGTATCGAGAACCGGCGGCGTATCCCACCGTCTCACGTGGCGCGCTGCGTGACGACTTGTTTCGCCGCGACTTTACCATCAACGCAATGGCCATCGCGTTGAATCCGCATCAAGGGGGAACGCTCATTGATCCGTTTCATGGCCTGCGCGATCTGAGGCAGCGGCGGCTGCGCATCTTGCATGCGAGAAGTTTTGTGGACGATCCCAGCCGCATCCTGCGAGCGGCACGTTTTGCGCCGCGCTTTGGGTTGCGTCTTGAGCGAGCCACCGCGCAGCAGATGTTTCGGGCGTTGGCCGACGGCCTGTTAGGCCGCCTCAACCGTGGACGGCTGCGGAAAGAATTTGAACGGATGGCCGCCGAGCCTCATCCGCGGGCCTGTCTGATCTGTTTGGGGCAGTGGCTTGCAGGGGACGTGGGATAATGTTTGGGACGCGCAAGGAACGGCTGAACGAGCAGCTTCAACGGGAGATCGCGTTGATCCTCCAACGAGACATCAAAGATCCTGATCTCGGATTCGTCACGGTGACTCGCGCCGAGCTCTCCAACGACATGTCGTATGCGAAGGTGGGATTTAGTTGTTTGGGTGGGGAAGACGCGAGAGATCGGTGCCAGCAGGTGCTGGATCGGTCCAGCGGCTACGTTCGCAGCCTGATCAAGAAGCGCCTTCGATTGCGGATCATCCCGCAGTTGATCTTTCGATTTGATGAATCCATCCAGGGCTCGATTGACCTGACCCGTACGCTCGATCGACTGAAACAGCCACCCTCGTGATGCCGGATAGTGAAGGGGTGCTCGTCGTCAACAAACCTCAAGGGCCCACATCCCACGACGTGGTGGATCAGCTCCGTCGCCGATTGGGCATCCGGCGCATCGGGCATGCCGGCACGCTCGATCCCATTGCGGAAGGCGTGCTGGTGGTGCTGGTGGGGCGAGCGACCCAATGCCAACGGGACATCCAAACGTATCCCAAACGGTACGAGACGGTGATCCGCCTGGGTCGCCAGACGGATACCGGTGACGCATGGGGTCAGACGATCTCGACCGCCACGGTGGCTGCATGGGATCGCGCTCACGTGGAAGAGATCCTTCGATCGCTGACCGGGCCCCTGTTCCAGACCCCGCCTCCCTTCAGCGCGGTCAAAGTACGGGGGCGGCCGCTCTACTGGTGGACGCGTCGAGGCATGCCCCAATCCGTGTCGCCTCGTCGAGTGGAGATCTTTCAGATCGTGCTTCACGAGACCACGACACAGACGATTCGCTGTCGCGTTGACTGTTCGTCAGGGACGTACGTGCGCACGCTGGCCGAGGTGATCGCGCAGCGCCTGGGCACGGTCGGTCACGTCGCACAACTGACGCGGACGGCGGTCGGCCCGTGGACGCTCGACGCGGCTCATCCGCTGTCGTGGATTCAACAGGCTGCACCCGACGAGTTGCGTGCGGCGTTGCGCATTCCTCAACCATCTGCACATGCCCGTCATCATTGGTCGTAACCGTCTCCCCGCCATGCCGCCTCGAGCGGTCGTGACGATCGGGATGTTCGACGGGGTCCATCGAGCCCACCAGCGACTCATTCGGACCGCGGTCCGTCTGGCTCGACGTCTGCGGGGGACGAGTGTCGCGGTGACCTTTGACCCCGATCCGCAGCTCGTGCTGGATCCGCGTCATGCCCCGCCTCCGCTCATGCCGCTCGCTCGGCGGTTGAAACTGATCGAAGACCTCGGCGCTCATCTGATTTGGGTGATCCGATTTACACCCGCCTTCTCCCGTATCAGCCCCGACGAGTTCATTCGCTCCCTGCTGTGGAGGCAGCTCCGCGCCCGGTGGGTGGTCGTCGGGGATGCGTTTGCCTTCGGGAAAGATCGTCGAGGAGATCTCTCGCTCTTGCGTCGGGGAGGATCATCGTATGGCATGCGGATCATGGCCTTGCCGGCGGTACGATCAGGGGACGCGCCGATTTCCAGTTCACGCATTCGACGGCTCGTTCAACACGGAGCGCTCGCAGAAGCACGTCAGTTGTTGGGCCGTCACGTCGAGCTGAGCGGCCGTGTGGTGCACGGCGTTGGTCGGGCCAGCCGATTGGGATTTCCCACCGCGAACATCAAACTCCATGCCACCCTGCTGCCGCCCCATGGGGTCTATCGGGTGGTGACCAGCCTGCGCGGGCGACGCCATGAAGGGCTGATGAATCTTGGGACGCGTCCGACCTTCGGCCGTGGGGGAGGCGTTGTCTGCGAGGTCCATCTGCCTCGATTTCGAGGACAGCTCTACGGCCACACCGTGACCCTCAGTCTTCTTGAATATCTGCGTCGTGAGCGCCGTTTTACGGATCGTGACGCGCTCATCCGGCAAATCCGGCGGGATCTCCGTCGGGTCAAGCTCCTTCCCTAAGCCTCCTTTTATCCCACCTCTAAAAACGGGGACACAAACCAACTTTTTCAGGAGTTGTTTTGTGTCCCCGATTTTCCCGATTTTCCCTTGACAGCAGTGGAGGGAACAGGTATAGTTTGAGCGTTTCTGTGGGAGAAAGTGGGAGGAAGTGGATGTTCTACGGCGAATACGAACACGCCATCGACCGTAAGGGCCGCGCCATTATTCCCGCCAAGTTTCGACAAGCGCTCCATGCCAACGGCGTTGACACTGTTTTTCTCACCCGAGGGTTGGATGGATGCTTGTTCCTCTTTCCTGAACCTGAATGGCGAGCGGTCGAAAGCCGATTCAAGCAAATCCCCTTCACCAAAGTCGAGGGACGCAAGTTTAATCGCCTCTTCTTTTCAGGGGCCGTCGAGATTGAGCTGGATCGGCTGGGGCGTTTGCTGATTCCCAAGCCTCTCAAAGAGTTTGCACACATCAAGCAAGACCTTGTGGTCATCGGGGTCTCCACGCGCATCGAGCTGTGGGCCAAGGCGCAGTGGCAGGAGTTCTCCCAGGCGTCTGCGCAGCAGTTTGAAGACGTCGCCGAAAAAATTCTCTTGGAATGATGCTCGAAACCATGACCGAACCTTCCCCCACTCCCCTTCAGCCTTCCCCCTTTCAACATGCGCCTGTTCTCCTCAAGGAAATCATCGAATGCCTTGCGCCAACGTCACATGCGACGGTGGTGGATTGCACCGTGGGGTTGGGAGGGCATAGCTTGGCGGTGCTGCCGCGTCTCATGCCCTCGGGGCGGCTGATCGCCATCGATTGCGATGCGCAGGCCCTGGAGCGCGCGAAGAACCGGCTGATCGAGTTCGCGCCGCACGTCGAGTTGGTGCAGGGGAATTTCCAAGACCTGCCGATGATGTTGCAGCGTCTCGGCTGCAGCACGGTGGATGGGGTGATCGCGGATCTTGGCATGTCGAGCCTGCAGGTGGATGATGCTCAGCGGGGATTTAGCTTCCTGCGGGACGGTCCGCTCGATATGCGGATGGACCCACGTCAATCCGTGACCGCCGCTTCGTTGATTCAACAACTCTCGCAGCGTGAATTGACCGACCTGTTGTGGACGTACGGGGAAGAGCGATGGGCGGGGCGCATTGCTCGACGGATTGTCGAGACCCGCAAGCCCCATCCGATCGAGACGACGAGCCAACTCGCTCATTTGATCGAGCGGGTCATTCCCCTCCATCGGGGAACCTCTCGCATTCATCCGGCGACTCGAACCTTCCAGGCGCTGCGCATCGTCGTCAATGACGAGTTGGCGGCATTGAAACGTCTCCTCGAGGTGTTGCCTGACGTGCTGGCTCCAGGCGGCAGGGCCGTGATCATTGCCTTTCACTCATTGGAAGATCGCGCGGTGAAGCAAGCCTTTCGCCAAGAGGAACAGACCGGCGTTGTTCGCGTGTTGACGAAGAAACCGATCCGCCCCTCAGAGACCGAGATCGCGGCGAATCCACGCAGCCGCTCCGCGAGGCTTCGAGCGGTGGAGAAACTCCAATGAAAGAGGGAAGAAGGAAGAGAGAAGAAGGAAGATTTCTGCCTTCTACCTTCCATCTTCTACCTTCTCGCTGGGTTATGTTGGTGGGTGGGTTGACCGTCATTGGGCTCATCAAGGTGGCGGTTGCCGTGACGGTATGGCGGTCGGCCTATGCCGCGGGCCGGCAAGCGGTTCAACTCCATGCCGTAGAAAACGACACCCAATGGCTGGAAACGCAGGTGGTCGCCTTACAGGCCCCCGCCAGCCTGGCGAAGAAGATGGCGAATGAGCGTATCCCCTTTGTTGCGAGGCGGGAACTTCCGACGCTAGGAACGGCACGATTGGCGATGAACAACGACGAACGATGACGAAGAGCTTCAAGACGACCAATCAGCGGATCGTTGGGGTGTGTGTCGCGTTCCTCGTCCTCTTCGGCGTGCTGTGGGCGCGGTGTCTCTACCTTCAACTCTTCCAATCGCGGCAGCTCTCGCGGTTGGCTGAGGCGCAGCACCGGATCGCTCACACGCTCATTGCCCCTCGCGGGAACATCTTGGACCGAGACGGCCGCCTCTTGGCCACGACCGTCCGAGCTCCTTCCGTTTTTGCGAATCCACGTCAGGTGGAGGCGAAGGCCTATCTCGCGCATGCGATCGCGCCGATTGTTGACCGCCATGAGCGGCTCTTGAAGCGCCGGCTGGAGCAAGACAAAGGGTTTGTTTGGCTGGCGCGACACGCGGATCGAGACGTCGTGGATCAACTCGTCCGTTTCCAGCGGGAAGGGATTGGGATCGTGGAAGAGCCTAAGCGCATCTACCCGAATGGGCCCCTCGCCGCACATCTGTTGGGATTTACCAATATCGATCAGCAGGGACTGGAGGGGTTGGAGTTGGCGTATGACGGCGTGTTGCGGGGACGTCGTGGTTGGGAGTCCACCCTTCGCGATGCGAGAGGGCGTCTGCTGGTCGGGCCGTGGACGCGCCGGATTGATCCGCAACCCGGCTCTGATGTGGTGTTGACCCTCGACAGCGTTGTGCAAGGCGTGGTGGAGGAGATGCTGTCATGGGGGGTCAAGGAGTTTCGCGCCAAGGGGGGGACGATCGTCGTGATGGATCCTCACACCGGTGCGATCCTCGCCATCGCCAACCAGCCCGCCTTCGATCCGAATCATCCCGCGCGCGTGCCGGCTGAGGCGCGGCGCAACCGAGCCGTCACGGATCTCTTTGAGCCGGGCAGCGTTTTTAAGATCGTCACCGCTGCCGCCCTGCTTGAGGAAGGCCTCGTTCGCCCCGAGGAGCGATTCTTCTGCGAGAATGGCGAGTACCGCACGATCGGCCGCCGCATCCTGCACGATCACACGCCCCACGGATGGTTGACGTTCCGCGAAGTGATCGTGAAGTCGTCCAACATCGGCACGGTGAAGGCGGCGCAGCGCCTGACGCCGCAGGTGTTCTCGCAGTACATCCGGGGCTTCGGCTTCGGGCAGAAGACGGGCATCGAGCTGCCGGGGGAAGTGCGCGGCATCGTCACCCCTCCCGAGCGATGGTCCAAGCTCTCGCCTTTCAACATTCCGATGGGGCAGGAGGTGGCGGCGACACCGATTCAGCTCGCCGTCATGACCTCGATCGTCGCCAATGGAGGTTGGAAGGTCACGCCGTATCTCATCCAGCGCATTCAGACCTCATCAGGAGAAGTCCTTCGGGACTACCAACCGTCGCAGCGCGAGAGATTGCTGCGTCAAGAGACGGTTGACCAATTGCATGACATGCTCACCAGTGTCGTGGAATCAGGCACCGGCCGGCTGGCGAACATCCAGGGCCTCACGGCGGCCGGTAAAACCGGGACGGCTCAAAAACTTGAGCCGACTGGCCGCTACTCCCACAGCCTGTTCGTTGCCTCCTTCGTTGGCTACGGGCCGGTGCCTGATCCACGCTTTGTGATGGTGGTGTCGATCGACGAGCCGCGCCCGCTGTATTTCGGAGGCGTTGTCGCCGCCCCCATCTTTAAACGGACGGTGGAGCAATTAGCCGGGTACTGGGAGCTCTACGGCGGCGAGAATCGGGGACACAAACACATTGCCCAATTATGACCAAATTGTTTGTGTCCCCTCTTTTGCAATGACGTTGCGCAGCTTACTTCAGGGCTTGACGACGCAGACGATTCCGCCGATCCCGATTGCCGGCATCTCGTGTCATTCCAAGCAGGTCAAGCCGGGTGAGGTGTTTGTGGCGGTTCGAGGACCGCACCACGATGGACACGCATTTCTCGATGAGGCGATCCAGCGTGGAGCCGTCGCCGTGGTCGTGGAACGTCTCCCCTACGGGTGGGTCCCACCGGAGGCCTCCCTCCGGGGTCCCGTCATCCTCGTGCAGGACACACGACGCAGCCTCCCGATCTTGGCCGCGCGATTCTATGGCGAGCCGGCCACGCGTTTGCAGTTTATCGGCGTCACCGGTACGAACGGGAAGACGACGACGACGTATCTGCTGAAATCTATCCTGGAGGCATCCGGCCAGGGTGTCGGCCTCCTCGGCACCGTGACGTATCAAATCGGCGAACGGACCCTGCCGTCCATCAATACGACCCCCGGCGCGTTGGAGCTGCAACGGTTGCTTTCTAAGATGGTGGAGCAACGCCTGCGGTGGTGCGTGATGGAAGTCTCTTCCCATGCGCTAGATCAAGATCGCATCGACGGCGTGCGGTTTGAGGCGGCCGTCTTCACGAACCTCGGGTCGGACCATCTGGATTATCACCAGACGCGCGAGCGCTACGCCCAGGCCAAACGAAAAATTTTCTCCTCCCTGCGTCCAACGGGAACGGCGGTCATCAATGCGGATGATCCGTATGGAGCCACGCTCCTGGCTTCCTTGAAGGCCCTCCCGTATCACACGCAAGAGGGTGAGGAGTCCGCTCAGGGTCGTGCCGTTCGAGTTCGCAACATCCTCTGTACGTGGCAGGGCGCCAGCCTGGTGATTGACAGCCCGTGGGGGACGTTTCCCCTGAACAGTCCGCTCGTGGGTCGGCACAACGTTGCCAACATGGCGGCGGCATGCGCTGCGAGTCTCTCGGTAGGCGTGCCGGTTGAGGCGATCCAACAGGGCATGGCGAATTTCTTGCAAGTCCCTGGGCGGATGGAGCGGATTGCGAACGATACCGGGATCACGGCGGTGATCGATTATGCTCATACCGCTGATGCGCTACGGTTGGTATTGTTGTCGTTGCGTGAGTTGGTTCGTGGACGGCTGATCGTGGTCTTCGGGTGCGGGGGGGATCGCGATCAGACGAAACGACCGGTCATGGGGCAACTCGCCTCCCTCCTGGCGGATGTCGTGGTGCTGACCTCTGACAACCCGCGCAGCGAGGATCCCCTGGAGATTATTCACCAGATCAAATCAGGATGCCTCACGGATGTTCGTGATCTTCACGTGGTGGTGGACCGCGAAGAGGCCATCCGTACCGCCTTGTCCATCGCGAAGCCAGATGATGCCGTGCTGATTGCCGGCAAGGGTCACGAGGCCTATCAGATTTTTGACCACGTCACCGTGCCATTTTCTGACCGGGACGTGGTGGAGCGGGCTTTGGGTGTCAAACTCACGAGAGTCGTTGCGGTCCACTGACCGTCGGCGTGCGGGCAGCGTGCGTGGCGGTCAGCAGCAGGAGTCTGTCTTTCTTCACGCGGAGGCTGACATGCCAGAGTGGACAGTGAGCCAACTGCGTGAGGCGACTCAAGGCACGTTACTCGTCGGACGCGGCTCTGAGCCGGTCGCTGGGATCGGGATTGATTCGCGTCGCCTGCAACCGCGCCAAGCCTTTGTGGCGATCCGGGGCCCCCGGTTCGACGGGCATGCCTTCCTGAAGGCCGCCATTGATCGCGGGGCTTCCTGCGTCATCGTCTCGGACCGTCCGGCGAGCGTGCCGACGGTGCCGACCATCCTCGTGCCGGATACGACCAACGCCCTCGGAGATCTCGCCGCCTTCCATCGTCGCCGCTTCTCGATACCGGTCATCGCCGTGACCGGTTCTTGCGGCAAGACCACCACGAAAGAACTCATCGCGCACCTGTTGGGTGGGACAGCTTCCGTGCTCAAGACGGTGGGAACCGAGAACAACCACATCGGTGTCCCCTTGACCCTCTTGCGACTGATGCCGACCCACCAGTATGCCGTGGTGGAACTGGGATCCAATCATCCCGGAGAAATCGCTGCGCTTGCGCGCATCGCCCAACCCACGGTGGCGGTGATCACGAACGTCGGTCCAGCCCATTTGGAGTTTTTTGGGACGCTCTCGGCGATTCGTCAGGAGAAGCTCTCGCTGCTCGCCTTACTCGATCCGCAGGGCGCGGCGATCATTCCCGGCGATCAATTGGAAGTTTTGCTCGAAGCGAAGTCTCGCCTGCGTCAGGGGATGACCCCACCACCTGCTCGAGCCGCCGCAGGCGGCACGTTCGAAGAACGTTGGCCCTCTGGGCCGCGAGCAGGTGGTGGGGTGACGCTCTTGACCTTCGGCTCATCAGATCAATGCGGCATCCACTTGGAGGAAACACGTCGCGAGGCACGCGGCGTGTCCTTACGCCTCCACGGTGTGCCGGGGACATTCACCGTGCCGCTGCTCGGCTCTCACAACGTCGAAAACGCCCTCGCGGCCTTGGCGTGTGTGAGCGTCTTAGGTATCCCGCTGGATTCCGTTCGTGATCGATTACGTCAGGTGGCTACCGTGACGATGCGATCCGAGGTGGTTCGCTGCAACGGGTTTACCGTCATCAACGATTGCTATAACGCCAACCCGCTCTCCTTTGCCAGGGCCTTGGAGTTATTGAGTGAGTTGGAGGTCACTCGGCGGGTGGTGATCGCCGGCGACATGTTGGAGCTCGGGTCATTCGCCGTGAGGGCGCATCAAACCATCGGCCAGCTCGCCGCTCAATCAGGGACCGACCTGTTACTGACGGTTGGCCGCCTGGCGCACGAAATGGCTCGGGGAGCCCTGGCGGCGCGCGATCTCTCGGCGGAAACCTATGAGACGGTCCATGACCTCTTGGCCGTTCTCCCTTCGAGACTTCGCAAGGGCGATGGCATTCTGGTCAAGGCGTCAAGAAACGTCCATCTCGAGCAAGTCACAACATTCTTGCAAGGTATCGCCCATGCGTGAAGCAGGAATCGTCTTGGCGATCAGCGCGATGTCGTGCCTCCTCATCGCTCCGGCGGCGATTCGAGCCCTCGTCGCTCGCGGATGGATCCAGCCGGTTCGCTATCAAGATTGCCCGCCGCTCATGCCCATCCAACACACCAAACAGGGCGTTCCCACCATGGGAGGGATCGTGGTGTTGGGAGTGGCGATCATGGTCGCTGTCATCTGGGGCGGCCTCGCCACGTGTGAGGGCTGGGTGCTCCTGGGGACGATGGGCAGCTTGGGGCTGATGGGATGGGTGGATGATTGGCTCAAGCTCAGGCGTCCCAACGCTAAAGGGTTGCTGCTCATGACGAAGCTGCTCATCGCGTTGAGCATCGGAGCAGGCGTCCAGATCGTCCTTAATGTCTCCACGCCGACTTCGCGGGACGTGCTGATTCCATGGGCTCATCGTGCCGTTGACGTCGGATGGCTCAATCTTCCGCTGGCCATGGCGGTGATCGCAGGTTCCGCCCATGCCGTCAATCTCACGGATGGGATGGATGGATTGGCGGCGGGGTGTTTGGTGGTGGCGTTCGGGCTCTTCGGTGTGTGGCTGGTGCTGCGGCAGCCCTCGGATCACGTGCTCGCGATCTGGTGCGCGAGTCTGACGGGGGCATGCCTCGGCTTTCTTTGGTTTAACACCTATCCGGCGTCGGTCTTCTTGGGGGATGTGGGTTCGCTCGGATTGGGTGCGGCGTTGGGGACGATCGCGTGGTTGTCCCACGCCTCCCTGGTGCTGCTGATCATTGGGGGGGTGTTTGTGGTTGAGGCCGTCTCCGTCATCTTGCAAGTCGCCTCCTTCCGTTTCTGCAACCAACGTCGTATCTTCCGGGTGGCTCCGCTCCATCACCATTTTCAACTCGGCGGTATTCCGGAAGCGAAACTCGTCGTCCGCTTCTGGATCGTTGGAGCGTTGCTCGCTGTGCTCGGATGGAGCGCGTTATCCCAATCATGAGCCGATCCAACATGTCATGTGATCAATTCGGTGTCGATTGGAAAGGACGTCGCGTCCTGGTCGTGGGATTGGGCAAGAGCGGGATGAGCGCGTCAACCTTCTTGAGCGGTCTCGGATGTCGCGTGCGCGTGACCGAGATGAGGGACGAGGACGCGACGCAACGCGACGCCCGGCAGCTCCGTGAACAGGGAATCGACGCGGTTGAATTGGGGGCTCATAGGCCGCAACGGTGGGGGGAGCAGGACGTCGTGGTGGTCAGTCCGGGCGTTCCGGAATCATCCGTCCCCATCCGGTGGTCTCTCGACCATGGCGTGCCGATCCTGAGTGAGATCGAGTTGGCGTTTCGGTTCTGTCCCTCGCCGATCATCGCCGTCACGGGAACGAACGGCAAAAGCTCGGTCGTCACGTTGATTCAACAGATTCTGATGGCGGCCCGCCGTCCCGCAGTCGCCTGTGGGAACTTGGGGATTCCCTTTACACAAGTGCTGCCAGGCGTGACTCGCGAGACCACCGTGGTGCTCGAAGTCAGTTCGTTTCAACTGATGTGGTGTGACCAATTCCACCCTGCGATCGGCGTGTTGCTGAATCTGGGGTCCAATCATCTTGATCGCCATCATGACCGAGCCGGGTATCTCGCGGCCAAGGCCAGGCTCTTCGCGCGCCAAACCCCTCAGGACGCTGCGGTCCTGAACGCACGAAGTCCTGAAGTCGTCGCCATGGCGCGCCTGCTGCAGAGCCGCTGCGTGTGGTTCGGCGACTCGTCGTGGCCGCTCTTTCCAGAGGCGTGGGAGGCGGCGCTTGCCGTCGCCCGCCTGCTTGATATTCCGGATCCTCTGACGAATCAGATGATGCGGGAGTTTCGCGGTCTGGAACACCGCTTGGAGCATCTGGGCATGGTCCAAGGCGTCTACGTCATCAACGACTCGAAGTCCACGACGCCGGACAGCCTGCTCTATGCGCTGACGCGCTGTCGAGGCGGCGTGGTGCCGATCCTCGGTGGACGGAACAAAGGGATGGACTTCTCGGTGTTGAAAGGCGCCCTCCATGAGGCGCGAATCCACGGGGTCGTGTTGATCGGCGAATCACGCCAACACCTGCGCGCTCTTTTTAATGGGACCCCGCCGATTTGCGAGTGCGGGTCACTGGATGAGGCCGTGCAGGCTGCGATGGCGTTGGCGCATCCGGGTGACACGGTTCTCTTTTCACCGGCGTGCGCGAGCTTCGACATGTTCCGCAATTTTGAGGAGCGAGGGCGAATCTTTAAGCAACTCGTGGTGGAAAAGAAGGGGACACAAACCAATTAGGGGACACAAAACAAGTTCTAAAAATTGGTTTGTGTCCCCATTTTATGTCCCCGATTCTGATGACTGAGCGGATGGTACGACGGTTCTTGCTGGTGATCGTCGCCAGTCTCCTGAGCGTGGGGCTCATCGCGGTTTACTCCACCACAGCGGTGCCCTCGGCCGAGGGCTACGGCTACAGCACCCGCTTGCTACTCAACCATCTCGCCGCGATCACGCTCGGATTACTGTGCAGTCTGGGCATCTTAGGCCTGTCATCTGCCACCCTTCGCCTCATCGCCAAGTGGGCGGTGGTGGTCAGCGTGGCGTTATTGATGGCAGTCATCGCGTATGGGCCGGAGATCGGCGGAGCGCATCGTTGGTTCCGCATCGGACGATTGAGCATCCAACCTTCGGAGTTCGCGCAGGTGGCCCTGGTCCTCTACGTGGCGGATGTGCTGGCTCGCAAGCGGCTGGTGGTCCGTGAGTTTCGTGAAGGCGTGCTGCCGCCCCTCATCGTGCTGGGGGTGATGGCGGGGTTGGTGCTCCTGCAACCGGACCTCGGCACGGTCGTGGTGATGGGGGCGGTGGTCTTCGTCATGCTGCTGGTGGCGAAGGCCGACGGCAAACAGCTCAGTCTGGTCGCACTACTCGGCATGCTGGCCCTCGTCGTCCTCATCGCGGGGGCGTCATACCGGCAGCGACGACTCTTGGCGTTTCTCGATCCCTGGGCGGATCCGCTAGGAACAGGATTCCAAATGGTCCAATCCTATCTGGCGTTGGGCAGCGGAGGTCTCATCGGAGACGGTGTAGGGGCTTCGCTCCAAAAATTGTTTTATCTGCCCGGGGCGCATACCGATTTCATTTTTGCCATCGTGGGGGAGGAGCTGGGACTCCTGGGCACGACCGCCGTCCTGGGATTGTTTGTGTTGTTCGTCCTGACCGGCACGCGACTGGCGTTGACGGCCGAGGATCCTTTCAACAAGTATCTGATCTGCGGATGCGTCGCGCTCATTAGTGGTGAGGCGGTGGTGAACATGGCGGTGGTGACCGGCCTCATGCCCACCAAAGGCTTGCCCCTTCCGTTTGTCTCGTACGGAGGGACGTCTATGGTGGGCAATCTCGCGGCCTGTGCGCTCATCCTCCGCGCGAGCCATACAAGACAATTCGGAATGGGGAATTCGGAATGCGGAATGCAATCCTAAAAGTTCTGTTAGTGAGTGAGGGAAGCGGGGGACATCTGATTCCGGCGATGGAGGTCGCCAAGACCTTAGCGGGAGCAGGCCATCGAGCGCGGTTATGGTATGTCCAGCGTCCCACCCTCTCCGCGCTGCTGCGCGAGAGCCTGGATGAATTACGAGCCATGGGGGTCGAGATCGAGACCATCCAGGTCGTCTCATCCCGCTGGCCTTTCCTGCGTGTCGGCATTCGACTGGGACAGGTCGCCGCGCTGTGGATTCAGGCGCATCGCCGACTCCGTCGGTTTCACCCCCATGCGGTGGTGGGATTCGGAGGATGGGTGGGTATTCCGATCATCTTGGCGGCTCGCCAACGACGCGTGCGCGTGCTGCTGCACGAGCAGAACGTGCGTCTTGGACGGGCTAACCGCTTCGTGCTTCGGCGACATTGGGTGGACCGTTTGGCGATTTCGTTTGAATCCACGCGCGCATCCCTCAACGGGACACCGACGACCCTCACCGGCCTTCCTTTGCGCGAAGCTCCCGAGAGGCGGCCACGGGAGGAAACGGCGCAGCGCTTTGGACTGTCCACGTCCGCCTGGACGATCCTCGTCATGGGGGGCAGTCAGGGCTCTCGTGTGCTGAATCGCCTGATGGACGATGTCGTGGCCGAGTGTTCCGAGGAGGAATGCGCGAATTGGCAGTTCATCCATGTCACCGGACCGCACGATGTCGAACGGATGCGGCAACGCTACGCTGCACGGGGCATTCGCGCGTGGGCAGCACCGCACCTGATTCAGATGCATGAGGCGTATCAGCTTGCCCACGTCATGATCGCGCGCGCCGGTGCCTCCACCCTCGCCGAGCTGGCCCGATACGGCTGTCCCTCGATCCTGGTGCCGTATCCTCACGCCTCCGGCCATCAACGTGACAATGCCGAGTTGGTCGAATCCATCGGCGGCGGCCTGATCATGGAGGAAGCGCAGGCGTCTGCCCCTCGTCTGCTCGGGGTGCTTCGACGGATGGCCGCGGACGTGCGGCTTCGAGACATGATGGCCACGCAAATTCGCTCGTTGGCTCGTCCCGAGGCGACGCGAGAACTGGCGTCGCTCATTGAGCGAATCACAGATGGCACAGATTGAGCTACAGATGGCACAGATGAAAAAAGAGACGACACAGATCAAGACGCTGCTGAATGGGCATCACATCCACTTTATGGGAGTCGGCGGCATCGGGATGAGCGGGTTGGCCTGCATCCTCCGCGAACGGGGATTTCAGATCAGCGGATGCGACGTGAATCTCACGCAGCCACCGGCCGCCCTTCGCGATCGCGGGATTCGCCTGTCGTCCCCTCATCATCCCTCGCACCTGACTGACGAGGTGGGATTGGTGGTGTTTAGCTCAGCCGTCTCAGGACAAGAGCCCGAATTGATGGCGGCCCGCGCGCGAGGCATTCCGACGATCAGCCGCGGCGAATTGCTGGCGGAGTTGACCTCGACGAAATCCCTGGTGGCCGTGGCCGGCGCCCATGGGAAAACGACGACCTCGGGCATGAGCGCTCAACTGCTGATTCACGCCGGCTGGGACCCGACCGCGGTGATCGGAGGGCATGTCGTCTCCATCGGCGGAAACGCCAGACATGGCCGGGGACGCTATGTCGTCGCGGAAACGGATGAATCCGACGGATCGTTTCTGCTGTTACATCCGCAGGTGGCGATTGTCACGAACATTGATCGGGAACACCTCAATTACTACCAGACCTTTGAGAACTTGATCGCGGCGTTCAAACAATTCGTCCGACAGCTCGGATCAAGCGGGACGTTGATTCGATGCGCGGATGACCCGGTGGTGCGGCGCGCCCTCCGCCACCCGCGGCAACTCAGCTACGGCATCGACCATCCCGCGGATATTCGAGCCACCCGCCTGCGATGCGCCGATGGCGGCAGCGAGTTTCTCGCCTCCTATCGGCATCGCGCGCTCGGGACATTTCGTCTTCGCGTGCCGGGACGGCACAACGTCCTCAACGCCCTGGGAGTGATCGGCCTCGGCTTGACGCTGGAGCTGCCGCTTGCGGTCATGCGGGAAGCCTTGTGGAATTTCCAAGGCACACTGCGGCGCTATCAGGTGCTGGAGTTGCCTCATCACATCCGATTGGTTGAAGATTATGCGCACCATCCCTCGGAGGTTCGCACCACGTTGGCGGTTGAGGCCTCGACGAGTCATCATCGCGTCGCGGTCTTTCAGCCCCATCGATTCTCCCGGACCCAAGCACTCGAAGGAGAACTCACGAACTGCTTCGATGAGGCCGATGGGGTGATTGTGACGGACGTGTATTCCGCGTTCGAACCGCCCATCCCCGGCATCTCAGGCGCTCGCTTGGCGCAGCGCATCAAAGCCCATGGACATCCATGCGTGCGGTACGTCCCGCGGGGGGAGCTGCCGCGGTTTTTGGCCTCGTTCATCCAACCGCACGACACGGTGTTCTTTCTCGGAGCCGGAGACATTGGACAGGTGTGTCATGATGTGGCCCAACGCTTGCGTACGACCAACGGAACTCCTCGCTAATCACACCAGCTTCCGCATCGGGGGACCGGCGGAATGGTATGCCGAACCACAGGGTGTGGAGG
>JACQRA010000066.1 GCA_016206725.1 Candidatus Omnitrophota bacterium | reverse complement strand
GTGCGGGTACGCTATCGTGAGCCATTCGCCCCTGCGCTGGAGAGCTGGATGATGGGCATCATCCCCAAACATCTGCTTGAGGGTGAAGACCTCAACACCACGTTGTTGCTTCAACAGCCCATCGGCTGCGGTCCCTATCGGTTCACGCGGTGGAAGACAGGGGAGTTGATCGAGCTGGTCGCCAATCCTGATTATTTCGAGCACCGGCCGCATCTGGATCGCTATCTCTACCGCATCATCCCGGACCAGGCGACGTTGTTTCTGGAGCTGCAGGCCGGTCAGGTGGATCTCTCAGGACTGACCCCGCTGCAGTACCGTCGCCAGACCGACACGCCGCGCATTCAACGCTCCTACCGAAAATTTCGCTATCCCTCCTTTGGCTTCACGTACCTGGGATACAATCTTCAGGATGCGCGGTTTGCGGATGTCAGGGTCCGACGAGCGTTGAATCTGGCAATTGACAAACAGGCGATTATCGACGGCGTGCTCTTCGGACTGGGCCGTGTCGCGACCGGCCCCTATCCCCAAGAGTCATGGGCCTACGATCCGGCGATCCAGCCCCCGCCGCCTGATCGGGAAGCGGCCAAACGCCTGTTGGCTGAGGCCGGCTGGATGGATCGAGACGGCGACGGCTGGCTGGATCAGCAGGGCAGTCCGTTTCGCTTCATGATCATGACCAATCAGGGCAACGAGGTGAGACGTCAGGTGGCTGAGTTGGTGCAGCGGCAACTTAGGTTGTTAGGCATTGACGCCTCCATTCGGATCGTCGAATGGAGCACGTTTGTTCATGAGTTCATTGACAAGCGACGCTTCGAGGTGATCTTGCTGGGGTGGAATCTCTCGCGCGATCCTGACCTCTACGATCTCTTCCACTCTTCCAAAACCGGCCCTGGCGAGTACAACTTTGTCGGCTACGCGAATGAGGAGGTTGACCGATTGCTCATCGAGGGGCGCCGGACGTTCGATCAAGCCGCTCGGCAGCAGATCTACCACCAGGTGCATCGGCTGTTGGCGGAGGATCAACCCTACACCTTTCTCTACGTCCCGGATGCGCTGCCCATTGTGCATCAGCGTTTCCGCAACGTGCGTGCGACCCCCATCGGCATCATGGACAACCTGATCGAGTGGTACGTCCCGCTTCCCGAGCAGCGCTACAAACGAATGGCGCAATGAAATGAAGTCCTCATTTGACGGGTAAATTGGGGACACAAACAAATTTATCGTCTTTCGAAGTAAATTTGTTTGTGTCCCCGTTTTTACAGTGATGGCAGCCTATCTCATCCGACGACTTCTGAGCATGATCCCGGTGCTGATCGGCATCACGATCATCTCGTTTGGCGTGATGAAGCTCGCCCCCGGCAGGCCCACGGACGTCATGCTCGACTTCAACCCCAAAGCCTCGGTTGAGGCGCGCGAGCGCATGGAGCAGCTCCTCGGCCTCAACCAGCCGCTCCACGCGCAATACCTCAACTGGCTGCGTCGGATCGTGACCCTGAACTTTGACCGGTCATTCCGCTACGGTCGCCCTGTCGCGGACATGATGTTGGAACGTCTGCCCATCACCGTGACGATCAACGTCTGCGCGCTCCTGTTGATCTTGGGACTGGCCATTCCCCTCGGTGTCATGGCGGCGGTTCGACCCGGCGGGTGGTTCGACCGGCTGACCACCCTCGTCGTCTTCGTCGGCTACTCGACCCCGGCGTTTTGGCTGGGACTGCTGGGAATCGCCATCTTCGGGGTTCAGCTCGGGTGGCTGCCGGTCTCCGGCCTCCATGCGCTGGATGCTGAGGCGATGTCGTGGGTTGGTCGAACGTTCGATGTCGCGCATCATCTGGTACTGCCGGTGGGGATCATGACGTTTGTGGGATTGGCCGGGCTGTCTCGCTATGTCCGTTCAGGGATGGTGGAGGTGCTGCGGCAAGACTACATTCGCACGGCCAGGGCCAAGGGGTTGCCGGAGTCGGCCGTGTTATTCCGGCACGGCTTGCGCAACGCGTTGCTTCCCATCATCACCATCCTGGGACTGTCGCTTCCGGATCTGATCGCGGGCGGCGTTGTGATGGAGACGGTCTTCGCGATTCCCGGGATGGGGCGTCTGTTCTACGATGCGGTGATGGCGCGCGACCAGAACGTCGTGATGGCCCTGGTGACCATCGGGGCGGGGCTCACGCTGCTTGGCAATCTACTGGCTGATCTCGCGTATGCGTACGCCGATCCGCGCATTCGTGTCGGGAAAGATCAATGACAGAACCTGTAAGCCGTATCTCGTATCTCGTGAATCGTATTTCGCGAAATACGAAATACGTCATACGAAATACGGCAATTGGTGGATTCATCTTGGTGGGATTGGCGCTTATCGCCGTCTTCGCCCCGTGGATTTCGCCGTACGATCCGTTGGCCGTCAATCTCCCGGACGCGCTGCTGCCCCCGTCAGCTCAATACTGGCTTGGCACCGATCTCTTGGGCCGCGATGTCCTCAGTCGGCTCGTCTACGGGGCGCGAATTTCACTGGTGATCGGATTGATTGCCGTGGGGGTCGCGGTGCTCATTGGGACGATGGTCGGTCTCATCGCCGGCTATCTGGGAGGGCGGGTGGACAGCGTCGTGATGCGTTTCGTGGATACCATGCTGGCGTTTCCGTCGATTTTCCTCCTCTTAGCGGTCATCGCGATGCTCTCGCCGAGTATCTACAACATCATGGTCGTGATCGGCCTGACGAGTTGGATGGGGGTCGCCCGGCTGGTGCGGGCCGAGGTGTTGACGGTAAAAGAGCGGGAGTTTGTGTTGGCCGCCCGAACGATCGGCGCCTCAACCGCGCGCATCATGCTCCGCCATGTCTTGCCCAACGTCGTCACACCGGTGCTGGTGGCCGCGACACTGGGTGTGGGCGGGGCGATTCTCACCGAGTCGGTGCTGAGCTACTTGGGGCTTGGGGTGCAGCCCCCGACACCAAGCTGGGGCAACATTCTGAATGAAGGGCGCGTGGCGTTGGGAGTGGCGTGGTGGCTGACGCTGACACCGGGCGTGTGCATCTTGGTGACGGTGCTGGCATTTAACTTGCTGGGAGAAGGGTTGAGAGAACGATGGCGCTGCTGACGGTGGAACATCTCAACGTGATGTATCATCATCGCGGCGAGGTCGTGCGGGCGGTGGAGGATGTGAGCTTTGCCGTCGAGGCGGGGGAGGTGTTTGCGCTGGTGGGGGAGTCCGGCTCAGGCAAGAGCAGTGTGGCGTTAGCCCTGACGAAATTATTGCCGGCATCCGCCAGCGTTTCAGGATGCGTGCGTCTTGGACAGCAAAGTCTCTTGGAAAGTTCGGAGGACGACTTGCGAGCCATTCGAGGCGGCAAGATCGCCTATGTCTTTCAAGACCCCTCCACCTCGTTGAATCCCGTCTTGACCATCGGCGCGCAACTGTGTGAGGCGATTGAGTTGCACACCGAATTCCGAGGGGATGAAGCACGGCGACGAGCCGTGGAGTGGCTGCGTGATGTCGGCCTGGCGATGCCGCAACGTCAATTAGAGGCCTACCCTCATCAGTTGTCAGGCGGCATGCAGCAACGCGTGATGTTGGCGATGGCGCTGGCGGCATCGCCCTCGCTCTTGGTGGCGGATGAGCCCACCACCGCGCTCGATGTCACCATTCAGGTTCAGATTCTTCGACTCGTGCGTGATCTCCAGCGCCGGTTGAACCTCTCGGTCCTCCTCATCTGCCATGACTTAACGGTGGTGGAACGCATGGCGCACCGGGTAGGGGTCATGTCGGAGGGCCGGTTGGTTGAATGTGGGACGGTGGAGCAGATCCTTCGTCATCCGGCGCATCCCTCTACGCAACAACTCCTTCGCTACCGCTGTGCGATCAGTCTGCAGGGCGGTCATGGCTGACCTCATCCTTGAAGCTCAGAACGTCAAGCGGGTCTACCACCAATTGAGCGGGTGGCTTCGTCGCTCGGTGGGTGTGGTGCGGGCGGTGGACGGCGTCACCTGCCGATTAGAGCAGGGGGAACGATTGGGTCTTGTGGGCGAGTCGGGGTGTGGAAAGACGACCCTGGCCAAAATGTTCGGCGGGCTCCTTGCGCCGAGCGAGGGTCGCGTGATGATTCATGGCACGTGCTGGAGCGCGTTGCGCGGGGAAGCCTGGCGGCGAGCACGACGCAGCGTGCAGTTTATCTTCCAGGACCCGATGAACAGCCTGAATCCCCGCATGACCGTCGAGCAAACGCTGAGCGAGCCTTTGCGTATTCACGGCCTGGCGCGGGGTGCTGCCTGCCGTGCCCGGGTTGAAGAGCTACTGGCTTCAGTGCAACTCCCCGCGGTCTATCGCCATCGTTTCCCGCGAGAGCTCAGTGGTGGCGAGCGTCAACGCGTGGGGATCGCCCGCGCCCTTGCGACCACGCCTTCGGCCATCATCTGCGATGAGCCGATTGCCTCGCTCGATGTCTCAGTCGGCGCGCAGATTCTTGAACTGTTGCGCGCGCTCTCCGAGCAGCGCCGGCTCGCCTTGCTGTTCATCTCGCATGATCTGCGCGCCATCGCCTCGCTCTGCACGCGGGTCGCCGTCATGCGGCAAGGGCAGTTCGTGGAGGTCGCCCCCACCGAGACTCTCCTCAGCCGACCCGCCAGCCCCTATACCCAGTTGCTGATCCGCTGCGCCTCCCTCGACCTCGACGCCAACACCTGAGCTGGAACGCGATGCTTGACAGCAGCATGTTGAATATGCAATACCGAGGTACGGAGGAGTTGCTATGAAAACCATCAGCGTGCGAGACCTTCAGAAACACGTGCGTGACTGCGTCAACCGTTCCCAACGGGATCGTGTGGTCGTCACCCGGCATGGCGTTCCGGCCGCGTTGATCATCGGCGTCGAAGGGTCAGATTGGGAGACCCTCTCGCTTCAGACGAACCCCTCGTTTTGGCGACTGATTGACCGGCGCCGAATGGAGAAGACCGTCTCTCTCGACGAGCTCAGGCAGCTCGGAAAATAAGGGTCTTTTGGTCTTTCAGGTAGTCCACCGCGCCTCCCTCGACTTCTCCATCCCATCCGGCTCACCTGAAGGGAAATTCTATCCTCCATAAGTTGCTAAATATATTAGTAGTTGACAAATTTGGCAAATTAGTCTAACATGAGGAAAACCCTAGAGAGGAGGTGGTTTTCATGTCAGAGAAGACAACGGGCTACGAAGAGTTGTTTGTCGAGACGGATGATTTCATCCGACAGAAACTCGTGCAGGCCCTCAAGCCGTGGGTTGGTCTACAACGAGATTCCGACCAAGTGGCCCCAAGGGAAGGTTTCACATCGCTGCCTCAACAAGCTAGAATTCTCACATGTTTGCTTGCTCGTCACGCAATGGTGCAAGCAGGTGTTCCTGGGGCGTCGTTGGAACTGAGCAGCGACAAGATTGCTGAGCAGTGTTTCTTGGCTAAGAAAGGTTGCAAGGAACAACTCTCACGAATGAAGGCAACTGGGCTTGTTGAGCTTAAGGGTCGTGGGGAAGGATATTTCGTGCCTCGCTCAGCGCTTCAGCTGGTATGTGGGAATTTGCAGAAGATGGTGCAGTAATCCACTTAGAAAAATTTAGTAGGAGGGTCGTCATGGTGAGCGTCAAAGAACTGGAATCGGTCTTCAACCAAGCAGCGGGTATTGCTGGTAGATTGCCTGAGGCCATGCAATCAGCCGGATTCACTCTGGCCGTCAATTGGATGGTGACCAACAAAAGAAGTGCGAGCAACTTGGCTATGGCAGGAAATCTTCGGCAAAACACCGGATCAGAAGAATCCTCAGACGCAGAGATCGGCGTCTTATTACAGAAGATCGATAGAACCGCTTATCCAGAGATTCAGCAGGCAGGTCGAGTTCTAGATCGCTCTCTCATCGTGCTTCGTGTTGTGCGAGATCAGTTCAGCATGGATGGATTGAACGCGATTCAGATTGCCAAAGTGTTGACGGAGAAGTTTCGCATGAAAGCGACACATCAGGCTGTTAGGCAAGCGTTGGACAAGGCAGGAGACAAGGTTGATCGGGTGCCAAGCGGTAAAGGCGCAACACGGTATCGATTGATGCAGGCGGGTGAGGCATATCTGGATCAAGAGAAGACTGCGATGATGGCGGCTACATGAAAACGGAGGTGTTCAAGAAACTGGGAGAGCGTGGAGTCTGAGAGGAAACGGTCTACGCCTTAAGCGGTAGCTGATGGGACAAGCTCGCGGCCTCAGCGGTTAGAAAGTTCACGAGAGCTTTGCGTGAGCGAATGGGTGAGAGAAGCCGATCGAGATCACTTGACCGTGTCTCGAAAAACTCCGCGATAAACCATCGCTTCCTCGGTCCGACGTAACGAGCCAGCTTGGGATAGTGTAAGCTGAAATTCGTTACGGTCCAGCCGACAACGTCGAGGCCTTCCGGATCCAGGCGCAATGTTTCATCAACACCCCAAACGAAGTTCATCGTGGAGCGAACCCCCCGGCGAACCGCGTACAACGTGTCGCGTCGTCTATCATACGTTATGGTGAACTGGGTCATCGTTTTTTTCCTTGATACCACTGCGTCGGTTCAGGAATCCCCATGATGGGATGTGCCGTTGTCACAATCGCTCGTTGGCTCTGCGTATCATACACCCAGACCGCGACCTTGAGATAGTTTTGAACTCGATCACGACCTGGGCAACGATAATAGTATACCAGATTCATCCGCTGGCGCTCGAGATTCTGATGGATTTCTGTCGGCTTCAACAGCGCCCGCTCGACGTCATTCAGCCTGCGGCGCATCTCCGGATGTCCCCGTAGGATGTGCCCATACCAACAATTCCGTTCGAGTGAGATGGTGAAGCCTTGGGGATCGGTGACTGTGAACAGCGTATTGGATAGCTGATACGGGATTGTCGCCATTCAGCATGCGGACTGCAAAGGAACTTTGAACACGGCGAGCAGTGTAGCAGAGATCAGAGGTTCCGCCAAGCCGCGCGCCACACAGCGATCTCAGGCGGGGTGATTGCCAGAAGCTCGTCGGAGGGGCTATAATAAGCGATTCCGATGGAGCAGATTTGGCTCGCGTTTCTTCCCTTGTTCGTGGCGTTTGACGCCGTCGGGGTCCTGCCCATGTACTGGGCGTTGGCCCAGGGGCTCTCCAGCGCCAAGCGGCGCGCCGCGGTGAACAACGCGGTGCTCATCGCATGGCTCGTGGCGCTGGCGTTTCTCCTCGTCAGTAACCCGGTCTTCGTCATCCTCGGCATTCAGATGGCCGATGTGATGATCGCCGGCGGGGCGGTGCTCTTCGTCCTGGCGCTCAACGAGCTGCTGCGTTCGGAGAAGCCTCGGGACGTCTCGAAGGAAGCGATCGGAGTCGTGCCCCTCGGCGTGCCGCTCATCGTCGGGCCGGCCGTGCTCACGACGGTTCTGCTCCTGCGGGTGCGCTATGGATTGTGGGTGACGGTCGCGGCGCTGACCCTGAATGTCGTGTTGGCGTGGGTGATGCTGCGGCTGGCGGATGCCTGGATGGAACGCTTCGGACGGGAAGGAGCGAAAGTGATTTCCAAGGTGTTTGGATTGATCCTGGCGGCGTATGCCGTTATGCTGGTGCGCCAGGGGCTGGCGGCGATTGCGCCGCCGGTCGAGGCCGTCGGTCCCGCGACCGACGGCACTTCCTCGTCCCAAGATCGGGACTCGCTTCGCTCGCCAGCAGGGATGGTGCCGGCTCGGTCGGGGGCGCCGTGATGAACATGCGGCGTGTGCTCACCTTCGTGATGGCAGGCGGCAAGGGCGAGCGGCTCTTGCCCTTGACCAAGGATCGAGCCAAGCCGGCGGTGCCGTTTGGCGGAATCTACCGCATCATCGATTTCACGTTGTCGAACTGCATCAACTCCGGCATCCGCAAGATCCACGTGCTGATCCAGTACAAATCGTACTCGCTGCAGAGGCACCTGCTACGGGGATGGAGCATCTTTAACAGCGAGCTGGGGGAGTATATTGATGTCATCCCGGCCCAACAGCGGATCGATGAGCACTGGTATCTCGGCACGGCCGATGCGGTCTATCAAAATATTTACTCCATCGAGCAGGAGCGTCCGGAGTACGTCTTGGTGCTGGCCGGCGATCACGTCTACAAGATGAACTACGCCGAGATGCTGGCCTTCCACTGCCACCACCATGCCGAGGCGACGGTCGGCGTCATTGAGTTCGAGAAAGAACGGGCCAAGGGGTTCGGGATCGTGGAGGTGGACGGCCAGAACCGTATCGTCGGGTTCGAGGAAAAACCCACCGACCCCAAAACCATCCCCGGCGATCCCCAACGCTGCGATGTGTCGATGGGCATTTACATCTTCACGCGGGCCGCGTTGGAGCAAGCGCTCATCGAGGACGCGAAACGGCGGGACAGCACGCATGACTTCGGCCGCGACGTGATTCCGTGGATGAAGGAGCGCTTCAAGGTGATGGCGTACAATTTCTCCGCCAACAACATGACGGGCGGTGAGAAGGGAACCTCTCCCTACTGGCGCGATATCGGCACGCTCGATGCGTATTATGAGGGAAACATGGATCTCGTCTCGGTGACGCCCCAGTTCGACCTCTATGATCGCGAGTGGCCCATCCGCACGTATCACGAGCAGTGGCCGCCGGTCAAGACGGTGTTCTCCGATGAGGCCACTGGCCGCGTCGGGATGGCGCTGGATTCATTGGTGTCTAACGGGTGCGTCATCAGCGGGGGGCGGATTCAGCGCTGCGTGCTCTCGCCGGATGTGCGCATCAATAGTTTCGCCGACGTGTCGGATTCAATCCTGATGGAAGATGTCGAAGTCGGCCGCTATGCCAAGATCCGCCGCGCGATCATCGATAAGGATGTCAGCATTCCTCGCTATGCGGAAATCGGGTACGACTTGGAGGAAGACCGCCGCCGCTTCCATGTCACGGACGACGGGGTGGTGGTCGTGGCGAAGGGCACCGTGATTGAAGAGCCTCGTCCGGCCGTCTCACTGGTAGGAACGTGATGAGTCCACAGGCCGTCGCTGAACCAAAATCAAGCGGGTTGCGAATTGGGCCGCAGACGCTGCGCTCGCGGCTGATCATCGGGACGGGGAAGTACGAGAACTTTGAGCTGATGCGGCAGGCGCTGGACGCCTCCGGGGCGGAGATGATCACCGTCGCCGTGCGCCGCCTAAACCTGGATCGCCCCAATGAGGAGAGCTTACTCGACCACATTAACCGCTCGCGCGTGACGATTCTGCCGAACACCGCCGGCTGCTACACCGCCGAGGAGGCGATTCGAGTGGCGCGCTTGGGACGGGAAGCGGGGTTATCGGATTTGGTCAAATTGGAAGTCCTCGGCGATCAGAAGACGTTGCTTCCGGATACGCTCGCCCTGCTCGAAGCGACCAAGGTCTTGGTCAAGGAAGGCTTCGTGGTGATGCCCTACACCAACGACGATCCGATCATGGCGAAGCGGTTGCAAGATGCGGGTGCGGCGTGTGTCATGCCGCTGGCGGCTCCGATTGGGTCAGGTCAGGGCATGTTGAATCCGCTCAACATCCGCTTCATCCTCGAGGCGGTTACCGTGCCGGTGATCGTTGATGCCGGAGTAGGGACGGCGTCGGATGCGGCCGTGGCGATGGAAACGGGAGCCGATGGGGTCTTGATGAAT
>JACQRA010000064.1 GCA_016206725.1 Candidatus Omnitrophota bacterium | reverse complement strand
GGCTATAACTGGCGGAGCAAGATTGTGCATGGATTGAGACTTCGGAACCTCAATCGACAAGAATCGGAAGAAGTGCTCTACGACACCGAGACAATGATTAGAACGGCGCTGCAAAAGATACTCCTAGAAAAAGGGACGTCGGATAATTTCTCTGAAGAGAATCGAGAGGCGTATCTAGATAGTTTGGTCTTTGTGGGAACTGGCTAATTCGATAGGCGGAGGACAGAGATTATGAAGCGGGTAGGAGCCTTGCTTGTTCTGTTTTTATCCGTTCTCAACACTACAGAGGCGGCTGCCTGGGAAGCGAGATACAAGCAGATCGCTGAACTCTATATCGTAAAGGGTGTCGTAAAAAAAGCTGAGCCTCACGCATATGTAACCCTCGATATTCAAGATAACCAAGTGCTATACAAGAAGATTGAAGATTGGAAGGCGAAGACCGTCGATGAGCCAGGCGGGGTATTCACGATTGTTTCGGAAGGGACGACCCCCATATTGAAATCGTTAGATGCGCGGCTAGATTTCAACAATAGAGAGAATGTAGTTCGAGCGTTCTATGCGGGTGGCGAGTCAGTGAATTTTCTCATCATCGGAGAGACGTTTCTTCTTGAGGTCAAGAATTCTGTCATTGCTGGCAATGCAGCAAATTATATGTATTACGAGCGGGTTAGGTAAATGAACAGTCTTGCCTGAGATCATGCAGCCGTTTACCAGTCATCGCGGAGTGATCGCCACGTTGGATCGGGCGAACGTGGATACCGACCAGATCATCCCGAAGCAGTTTTTGAAATCCATCAAACGCACCGGCTTCGGGGTCAACCTGTTTCACGACTGGCGATATCGGCCCGACGGCAGCTCCAACCCCGACTTCGAGCTCAACGCCCCGCGCTTTCAAAGCGCCTCGATCCTCGTCACGCGCAATAACTTCGGCTGTGGCTCAAGCCGCGAGCATGCAGTCTGGGCGCTGCATGAATACGGCTTTCACGCGATCATCGCCCCCCGGCAGGAGCGTCAGGGCAAGCGTGTGCCCGCCTTTGCTGATATTTTTAGGAATAACTGCACGAAGAACGGCGTGTTGACCGTTGAGCTTTCAGACGCGGAAGTGGAAGAAGTCTTTCAGATGGTGGGACGCTACGAAAAGTTAGAGGCCACTGTGGACTTGGAACACCAGCGGGCGGTGTTGCATCTTCCCGAGGAGCTGGCGTTTCACTTCGAGATCGAGCCGGGCGTCAAAGACCACTTGATCCGCGGCCTCGACGAAATCGGCCTGACCCTGAAGCGTACCGACGCGATCGCGGCCTTCGAATCCCGTCACAATCCCCAGCGATTCTGATCTACCAAGATGACCGTCGGGCCTGAGCCCGCACGATCTGCTCGGCGCGCAACCAGTCCTCTTGATCGTGGCCGTCGACGCAGCCCCGCTGCACGTACAACTCGTACGCGAGCGTGGCCACCTCAGCCGGATCAGGTTGTGGTGGGGATTTCTCGCGACGAAGCGGAGCCACCGCGGCTGTGGTCCGACGACCTAAGAACCGTGCCATCCTCCCCTCCTTTCACTCGGCGAATTGCGCAAAGTTCTCCTGAAATTTCTCCGCGAGCTCCTGCGCCTTGACGTCATACGCGGCGGGATTGGTCCACGTCGCTCTGGGATTGAGCAACTCGTCCGGCACGCCGGGGCATTTCGTCACCGCCGCCAAGCTGAAGAGCGCATGCATCTGGACCGGGGCATCAGCGAGGGTTCCGCTTAACGCGGCTTCCACCATGGAGCGGGTGGAGGTGATGGGAATGCGGTTGCCCACCCCGTACGGCCCGCCGGTCCAGCCGGTGTTCACCAGCCAGCAGGACGCATTGTGCCGCGCAATCTTCTCGGCCAAAAGCGTGGCATAGACGGACGGCCGCAGCGGCATGAAGGGCGCGCCGAAGCACGTGCTGAACGTCGCCGAGGGTTCCTTGATGCCTTTCTCGGTCCCCGCGACTTTCGCGGTGTAACCCGAGAGAAAATGATACCGGGCTTGCTCAGGGGTCAGTTTCGAAATGGGAGGCATGACCCCGAAGGCATCGCACGTCAGCATGACCACATGGTGGGGATGGCCGCCGCGTCCGGTCGGGCTGGCGTTGGAAATGAACCCAATCGGGTAGGCGCCGCGGGTGTTTTCGGTGAGCGAATCATCGTTGAGGTCCACCTCGCGGGTGGCGGGATCCATCGGGACATTCTCCAAAATCGTCCCAAAACGACGGGTGGCGCCGTAGATTTCCGGCTCCGCGGTCGGCGAGAGGCGGATCATCTTCGCGTAGCATCCGGCCTCGACGTTGAACACCCCCTCGTGGCTCCAGCCGTGCTCGTCATCGCCGATCAGGGTGCGCCTCGGATCAGCCGAGAGCGACGTCTTGCCGGTCCCGGACAATCCGAAGAACAACGCCACGTCACCGCTGGGTCCGATATTCGCCGCGCAGTGCATGGACAACACCCCTTCGAGCGGCAGGAGGTAGTTCATGATCGTGAAGACGGACTTTTTGATCTCGCCGGCGTAACTGGTGCCGCCGATGAGAATCAGTTTTTTCCCGAAATGAATGAGGACGAATGTCGGCGAATACGTGGTGTCCCGTTCCGGCTGAGCGTAGCAGGTGGGGGCCTGCAGCACCGTGAAGTCCGGCTCAAACGACTCATGTCCCGCATAGGCCGGCGGATCCAGGAACATCGTGCGGGCGAAGGCGCTGTGCCAGGCGGTTTCCGTGACGACGCGGATGCGTCGTTGATACGTGGCATCTGTGCCGGCCACGCGGTCCTGCACGAAGAGGTCTTTCCCACGGTAAGAGGCCAGTAGGCGCCGGTGCAGCTGGTCAAACCGGCGGGCATCAAACGGTTTGTTGACGTCGCCCCAGCCGATGCGAGCCTCGCTGGACGGTTCGCGGACGATGAATTTGTCGTTCGGCGCGCGGCCGGTATGTTGCCCCGTCCGGACGACCAGCACCCCGCCCTGCGCGACCTGGCCCTCCTGCCGGTGCACCGCCTCTTCGATCAACGACGGCACATTGGGATTCCAAGAAACCTTCGCCGGCCGCTCAATGCCATGACGCTCTAGCCCAAAGGTCTGGGGCAGTGGCTGCGGATCGGCCTGCGGATCGAGCTCGCGTCGTTTCGTGGGCATAACCTGTTCCTTTGGGATTGTTATGCGGCACACTCACCGGGGCCCATGCCGCCCAGCGAGAAATCGGTCTCCGCGCCCCAGTCGCGGTAGGAGTCGGGGGATTGGTCGTACGCGGGCAAGACGGTGAACGGCTCCAGCGCCGTTTTCCAGTAGCCCGCGCCGACGCGGGTCACAAACGTTCGAAACGGCTCCTGCATTGAGGCGCGATCCTGCCGATAGCGCTGGAGGATGCCCACGATTGCCTCTGGAATCCGTCGAGCCGGCAGCTTCAAGATCGGCTCTCCGAAGATCGCCTTCCCTTCCTGGGTCATGCCGCCGAGCATCAACTGGAAGTGCGGCGCTAAGTGGTCGTTGACCTTGCGCGCCCCGCCGAAGAAGCCGATGTCGGCGATGTGATGCTGGCCGCACGAGTTGGGACACCCGCTGATCTTGATGTGGATGTTGTCCACGTCCTCGCCGGCGATGCCGGCTTGTTTCAATTGCGTCTCAACCGCCCGCGCCAAGCCGCGGGAGGCGGCGATACCGAGTTGGCAGGTTTCCGCACCGGGACAGGATGTCACATCATACAGCGTGTTCGCCTCGGTCTCTGCCAGGCCGATCGGCTCCAATTCGCCAAAGAGCGCGCTCAGATGTTCGTTGCGAATCCAACACAACAGCAGGTTTTGCTCGATGGAGATGCGAAGCCGTCCCCCGCAGTAGCGGCGGGTGATCTTGGCGAGGGCTCGCATCTGGTCGGAGGAAATGTCGCCCAATCGCAACCGGATCGTCACCATCGAGAAGCCGCGCTGCTTCTGACCCAGCACGTTCGTGAACATCCAGCGCTTGAACGTGCCGTTTCCGCCGGAGGCGGATCCGCCATGCACTGTGGCGGAGACCGACACAGATGACGGAATGTCCTTCGCTGGAGATGGCGGCTTCTCGTCCGTCTCGGCCGCCTGCATGTCGGGATAGGCATAGCGCGGGAGTTGCTCGCGCTCCGCAAACACTTCCTTGCGGAACGCCTCAGGCCCGAGTCGCTTGACGACAAACTTAATGCGAGCGGTCGCCTTATTCTTGCGATCACCCAACCGGTCATGCACCCGGACGATCGCCTCGCAGGTGCGCAGCAAATCTGTCGTCGGAGTAAACGGCTCAACCAAAATCGCCTGCATCGGCGCTGCGCCTAATCCTCCGCCGGCATAGATGCGGAATCCGAGCGTCTTCTTGCCGCCCTCCTCTTGAATCGCTGCGACCGCCCCGATGTCGTGAATCGGGGTGCGCGCGTGATCCACGGGGCAACCCTCGAAAGCGATCTTGAATTTCCGAGGAAGTTTCTGCGACGCGGGGTTTCGCAGGAAATGCCGTGTCACCGCAAAGGCGTGCTTCGTGACGTCGAACGCCTCGGTTGGGCTTAAGCCTGCAATGGGACAGGCGGTGACGTTGCGCACGCTGTTGCCGCACGCTTCGCGCGTGGTCAGTCCCACCGACGCGGCCTGGGCCATCGCTATCGGCGCGTCGCGGGCGGGAATCCAGTAGAGCTGCATGTCCTGGCGGGTCGTGAGGTGGCCGATCCCCTTGGAGTAGTCGTCGGCGACGCCGGCCAAGCATTCCAGTTGCTCCGCATTGAGCCGGCCCAGGGGGATTTTGATGCGCATCATGT
>JACQRA010000065.1 GCA_016206725.1 Candidatus Omnitrophota bacterium | reverse complement strand
TTGGTCTTACCTTCTCGGAGGATGACCACCTCAACCTTGCGGCCTACCTTGGCGCGCCCAACGAGGTCAACCAGCTCACCCGCGTTCTTGACCGCGGTGCCGTCAAACGTCTTGACGATGTCGCCGTCTTTCAGCCCTGTTTTCTCAGCCGGACCCTTCGGCAGCACCTGATAGATCAGGACACCGGTGCGATCGGATAAGCCGTAATACTCCGCGACGTCCTGCGTGATGTCTTGAATCTGCACGCCCAGCCAGCCGTACAACACCTTGCGGCCTTCGATCAAGGCCTCAAGGACCGTCTTGGCCTTGTTGATCGGGATGGCAAACCCCACCCCCTGATAGCCGCGCGAGGTGGTGAGGATCGCCACGTTGATGCCGATCACCTCGCCGCGGATGTTGACCAAGGGCCCGCCGCTGTTGCCGGGGTTGATCGCGGCGTCGGTTTGGATCAGGTCCGAATAATCTCGATCAAACCTCGACGCCCCAGGCAGACGGCGATGCAGCGCGCTCACCACACCCACCGTCAGCGATGGCTCAGGGCCGAAGACTTGGCTGCTCGCCCCATATCCCATGAGCCCGAATTGATTCCCCAGCGCAATCGCCCACTGGCCGGTCTTGACCGCAGTGGAATCGCCTAATGCGGCGGCCGGGAGATTCTTCGCGTCAACCTTGATAACCGCCAGATCAGACCGCAGGTCCTTGCCTTTCACCTCGCCGGACAGTTCGCGACCGTTGGCAAGGGTGACCGTAATTTTATCCGCATCCGCGACCACGTGCTCGTTGGTCAGGATGTATCCCTGCTTATCAATGATCACCCCGGAGCCTAACCCAAATCGGCGGAACTCCTGCCCTTGTCCTTGACCTTGTCCCGGGCCTTGTCCCGGCACCTGCCCGAAAAAATCACGGAAGAAGTCGTCGAACGGCTCATCGCCGAAGAACGGGTGGACACGAAAATACCGCTGCACATGCTCAATTTGCTCCGTCGAGATGCTGACGACTGAGGGCAGCACCTGCTCGCCAACCCGTCCGAAGTCCTGTTGCAGCCGTTCCAGTTCTGAGCCTTCCTGGCCGGCCTGAACCTGATCAGCTCCCAATATCGTCTGGGAGCTTGGTTTCGCGCTGCCCGACCACAGCTCCACGCGGCCGGCAAAGACTCCCACGCCGATGATGAGGGCGCACAACCCAAGGATTCGAATCGTTGAGCGTTTCATCAAGACACAACCGCCTCCTCCGAAAGTTTCGAGGGACTCGATGGTGAAGGATGGCGAATCTGCTCTTCCAACTGCTGCATCAATTTCGGGTTTTCCTTCAAGAAGGCTCGCGCAGCTTCACGTCCCTGCCCCAACTTCGTCTCACCGGCTGAGAGCCAACTGCCCTGTCGCTGGATGACGCCGGCGGCTTCCCCCGCATCCAACAGGCTGCCTGACTTGGAAATGCCTTCGTCAAACAAAATATCGAATTCCGCTTGGCGGAAGGGCGGGGCGACTTTGTTCTTCACGATTTTGGCGCGCACCCGGTTACCCACCGCCCGCTCGCCGGACTTGATGGTTTCGATGCGCCGCAAATCAATCCGCACCGAGGAGTAAAACTTCAACGCGCGCCCTCCTGGCGTGGTCTCCGGGTTTCCAAACATCACGCCGATCTTTTCGCGCAACTGGTTGATGAAGACGCAGCAGGTTTTCGACTTCGAGATGGCGGCCGTCAACTTGCGCAGCGCCTGGCTCATCAGGCGAGCCTGCAGGCCCATGAACTGATCGCCCATCTCGCCTTCAATCTCCGCCCTCGGCACAAGCGCAGCCACCGAGTCCACGACCACGAGGTCCACGGCGTTGGAGCGTACCAACATCTCGGCGATTTCCAGTGCTTGCTCGCCGGTATCCGGCTGGGAAACCAGCAGGTCGTCCAGGTTGACCCCAAGCACTTTGGCGAAGGTGGGATCCAAGGCATGTTCCGCATCAATGAAGGCCGCCACCCCGCCACGGCGCTGGGTTTCAACGATCGTGCTCAGAGTTAGGGTCGTCTTCCCCGACGATTCGGGGCCGAACACCTCCACCACCCGCCCGCGCGGAAGGCCGCCGATTCCCAGGGCGAGATCAAGCGCGAGTGAACCGGTAGGCAGCGATGGAATGTCTAGTTTGGTGTCCTGGCCCAGGCGCATGATGGAGCCCTTGCCGAACTGTTTTTCAATCTGGCTCAAGGTCAACTCCAGCGCCTTCTGCCGGTCGCTCCGTTCTCGATCCTTCTCACTGGCTGGCATCGTCTTGTTCCTTTCGCTCGTAGGGCGGCTTCACTTCCTCTTATTATACGCCGCCCCTCAGACTGCGTCAAAGGCGCGGCGGATGAGTTGGACAGAAGGTTGGGAGGAGGCAATTGTCCAGTCAATGGCCACGACGTCGAAACGGATGGCGGCCGGCTGGCGGCGGAGACGTTTCAAATACCACTGGGCGGCGCGGATGAGGTGGCGCTGCTTCAACGCCGTCACCGAGGCCGCGGCCGGGCCGAACTTGGCCGAGCGGCTGGAGCGCACTTCGACAAAACACAACGTCTCCCCCTCCCACGCCACGATGTCAAGCTCCCCGACCGGAAATCGCACGTTCGTCGCCACAATCGAGTAACCTTCGGAGTTGAGGTAGGCCTGGGCAAGCTGTTCACTGGTCCGACCCCGTTGTTGACGTAGCGTCCACATGACTAGACCGTATCTGGTATCTCGTATTTCGTATCTCGTGTCACGACGGGTCGGAAACTCAGGCGGTGGAGTACGGAGGCGCCGTGCTCGGCCAGGGCGAGCCGATGCTGCGCCGTCCCGTAGCCTTTGTGCTCATCGAAGGC
>JACQRA010000067.1 GCA_016206725.1 Candidatus Omnitrophota bacterium | reverse complement strand
CCCCTGAGGTGTTGAGTCGGTATGTGGCCGCCTCGGGAGCTTCGTCGGATCGGTGGATCTTTCTGACCGGCGAGGAGGAGGCGATTCAGCGTCTTTGTCAGGACGGGTTTCATCTGGCGATGGGCGAGGAGGGTTCCCCGGAAGAACCGATCACGCACAGCAGTCGTCTGGTGCTGGTGGATCGAGGCGGGATCATCCGAGGCTACTACGATGCGGCGGACGCGCGCGCCCTGACGCAGCTTCGCCGTGACGCGCAACGATTGTTGCGCCATCCAGCCTAACCCATGTCATCGGCTATCGTCCCGGCCCTCAACGCCTGCTTGAACGCCACCAGCGCAGTCTTGCTGACGGTTGGCTACGTGTGCATTCGCGCCAAGCGGACCCTCGCGCATATCCTGTGCATGGTCGGCGCGTGTGTGGTGTCGCTTGTCTTCCTCGTCTCGTATGTGAATTACCATCGTCAGGTGGGGATGACACGATTCACCGCTGAGGGGTGGATTCGCCCGGTCTACTTCACCGTGCTCATCTCCCATACGATTCTGGCGGTGGTGATCGTGCCGTTGGTGGTGAGGACCGTCATGTTGGCCATGGCTCGACGATGGGTGGCGCATGAGCGCCTCGCGCGCGTCACCTTGCCGTTGTGGCTCTATGTCTCGGTCACGGGGGTCCTCGTCTATTGGATGCTGTACCATCTCTGAAAACGTGATTGGGTGATTAGGTGATTAAGTGATTAAGATAAAGATGAATTCGCTTATTAAGCACTCAATCACTCAATCACTTAATCACTTAATCACGCTGGTGGTGTTCCAGGGCGTGGCATGGGCGTGTCCCATGTGCAAGGAAGCGCTCTTCGACCCCAACCAGGCTGCCGCGCAGAGCGGGGTGGTGCGCGGCTATGCGGTGAGCATCGCGGCGATGCTCGGCGTGCCGGCCCTCCTCATGGGAGCCATGGGGTTTGTGATCGCGCGATCCGCTCGTCGAGCGAGGCATTGACAGGTGTCACGATTCTCGATACACTCAGGTGAGTTCAGCCGTTTGTGTGACAACGTCGTGCAAGGCAAGAGGGAGGACTCGTTCATGCGGAACCTGATCATCGTCGCCATCGTCGCCTGTGTGGTGGGAGCGCCGAATGCGTGGGCTATGCGGACCTCCGCGCATGAGGCGGCGGAATCCCAACAGTATGGACGCAAGATGGGGGGCATGCTCGGTCGCGGAGCGATCAATGTCGTGACCTCGTTTGTTGACCTGCTCGTGAACGTCGTCAACGAAACCCGCACGGGCCCTCCCGTCGTCGGGACCTTGGTGGGTCTTGGCAAAGGGGCCGGCTGCACGGGTCTGCGCGCCCTCTCAGGCGGTGTCGATCTCGTGACCTTTTGGGTGCCGGGATTTAACGGCTTCCCGGTCTCGGATTCCTACGACAATTGTTTGGCGGGGATGACGACGACGGCCTCCGCAAGTCCTGAGCCGTTGATGGAGGAGGGCGAGTCGGCACGCGATTGGATTGAGCCGACACTGTCAGGCGGATCGGTGTCATCGGTCCCTCCCTCGGCGGCTTCGCCCGCTGAAGAGAAACCTCGCTACACCAAGTAAGCGGTGCGATTTCGCCGAGAACGTTGGCACGCCAAACTCCTTGACGTCCTTCGCCATCAACCCCCCGAATGGCGTCGTCAGACGGGGGCGGCGTTACGTGACGCGGCCCATCGAGACGAACTCGTCATCTACTCCGACCCGAAGACCGCCCACCCTGTTGCCATCCATGCTCTTCCGTTGGTGTTGACGCGGGCGCAAGCGACCTACCTCCAGGTATTGGGACATCGCATCCGTCGCGTCGTGAACCGCCTGCTGCGAACCTACCTGGACGATCCCGCCCTCCAAGATGTGCTGCCCTTCAGCGAGGAAGAGCGGAGCTGGTTTGCAAGCCTCGCCCCTCAGGGCATCCCAGAGCCCATGACGGTGTTTGAGCGTTTCGACACGAACCTTGCCGCGGATGAGCCGGAATGGGCACGCACGCTGCGCATTCTGGAGTTCAACGCCGTAGGGGTGGGCTGTCTCCATTTCACGCCGGTGGCCAACGCGCTGATTGCCGAGCAAGTCCTGCCGACCCTCCAAGCGGCGTTCTCGGAGTTGCCGCTTCGTCCGATGACGGATCCCCGCCTGCTCTTGCGACGCACCCTCGAGGACCACGCGAAGGCGATCGGGCGCTCAACGTGCGTGGTCGCGTTCGTTGAACGACGCGAGACGAGTCCGGGAGGAGCCGATGAGATGCTCCACGTGAGCCGCTTCCTCCAGACACAAGGACTGCAAACCGTGTGCGTCGATCCTCGAGAACTGGAGCTGCGAGGCGGTGAGATCGTCCATCACGACCTGACCATCGATCTGCTCTATCGTGATTTCAGTCTCAGCGAGATCCTCTCGATTGAGAAGCACGGCGGGCATGCCGAGGCGATCAAGCACGCCTTCCTCCACAATCAGGTGATCTCGGGGCTGACCGGGGAGTTCGATCACAAAAGCCTGTGCGAGTTGCTCTCCAATCCGGAATTCGATCGCTATTTCACTCCCTCACAGCGGCGGACCAACCGTACCTTCATCCCGTGGACGCGTCTGATTCGGGAACGCAAGACCTCGGATCCCAACGGCCATGAGGTGGAGGTCGCTGCGTTCATCCGCGAGCATCGGGAGCGTCTGGTGATGAAGCCGAATCGCCTCTATGGGGGCCAGGATGTGGTGATCGGACGCCAGGCGAGCGCGCCATCGTGGAACGACACATTGACCAAGGCCCTCGCCGCACCGAATACCTGGGTCGCGCAGGAAGCTGCGCCGCTGCCGGTGGTGGACTTCCTCGATCCCGAGGAGCTGACACACGTCACGCACGAGTTTGTGACCGTCGGGTTCATTCCAAGTGCGCATGGGGTCGCCTGTGTGGGACGCGCCGCTCCTGAACCGATTGTGAATATCTCGCGCGGAGGCCGTCTCGTGCCCATGTT
>JACQRA010000063.1 GCA_016206725.1 Candidatus Omnitrophota bacterium | reverse complement strand
GAGGCATCCACCACGATCTCAACCGACAGCTCGATCTCTTCCTTGAAGAGCTTCACGAAGAGCCGGTCCAACCGCGCGTAGAGATTCCAATCAATGGTGCGGATGTCATCGCCCGGCGTGTATTGAGCGTAGTCGGCGAATTCGACGGACGAGCCGCGACGATTGATCGCGAAGCGACCGCCGAGTCGAGAGCCCCACTGGATACGGCGCGCGGCCAGTCGCAAGGCGTCGAGACGCAAGCGCAAGGCTGGATCAAGCGGGCTGACGCGAGGTGGCAGCGTGGATAGGCTCCAAGATTTCCTGCAGGACAGCCGTTGCGGTGCGTCGCTCGGCTTCAGCCTCAAAGGAAAGGACCAGCCGATGGTTCAAGGCGAAGGGGGCGATGTGATCCACATCCTCGAAGCTGATATTCACTCGACCACGCACCATCGCCAACACCTTTGCGCCCATCAAGATCGCCTGCGCGCCTCGAGGGCTTGCCCCATACCGAATCCACTTCGACGCCGCGTCACCCTCGCTGTCTTCTTTGGGGTGCGTGGCGGAGACGAGACGCACGACGTACTCTTCAATGGTGCGAGCTACCAAGACTTCGCGCACCAACCGACGCGCGTGAAGAATCCACTCCTTCGCCTTGTCAGCGCCCAGCACCGCTTGGGTCGAGGGGGCATCTGCCACGGTGGTCTGCCGCAAAATCTGGCCGAGCTCTTCAGGCGTGGGGTAACCCACGAAGACGCGAAACAGAAACCGGTCAAGCTGGGCCTCCGGCAAACTGTATGTCCCCAAAAGTTCAATGGGGTTCTGGGTGGCGATGACGAAAAACGGCTCCTCCAGCTTGTGGGTCGTGCCGGTAATCGTGACCTGCCGTTCCTCCATCGCTTCGAGGAGCGCGGATTGGGTCTTTGGGGTGGCTCGATTCACTTCATCCGCCAAGAGGATGTGGGTGAAGACCGGCCCCTTCGAGAATTCAAAGGCTTTGCGGCCGTCGCGATCGACGATGAGCTGGGTCCCAAGGATATCCGCGGGCATCAGATCCGGCGTACACTGGATGCGGGCGAATGTCAGGCCGAGGGTTTTGGCGAACGATTTGGCCAGCAGCGTCTTGCCGAGACCCGGCACGCCTTCCAGCAGCACATGACCTCCAGCGAAAAACGCGACAAGGAACGCTTCGATGACGTCGTGCTGTCCCACGATCACGCGTGAGAGCTCCTCGTGGAGCGCCTGAAACGTCTTGCGGAATTCCTCGGGTTGCATCGGCAGGTTCTGGGTCATGGTGACGTGGTCTCCTTGGGTTGTGATGACAGACGGTCAAAGACCGGTTGATACTCCGGCGGGATGGCGTCTCGTGTGACGGCCTTTGCGTCCGTCGCTTGGGAAGCCAACTGGGCTTCCTCCTCAAGTTGTTGGGGGGTTTGGGTGGCGATGTCGTCCGATGGCTTGCCAACGCCTCCAGCCGGCCGACGAGCAGCGACCGCTTGCTGATCGACGGCCATCTGGATGGGTAGCCGACGCTGGGAAGGATCTGCGTGGGCAGAGACATCCGCATCGTCGTAGAGTTGGGGATCGGTGGACGTCCCCGGAGCGGGGTGCGGCCGTTCGACGCGTTGTTCATCAATGTGCGCTTGTAGTGATTGTAATTCTTCAGAGAGCTGCTTGAGCAGTTGTTGGATATCTCCTTTCAACGCCTCTTGGGCGAGTTGATCCTTGGAGGACGACCCCTCACCGCTCTGTGGTTGCGCGCCTTTCGAGGAAGCAGCAGATTGTGAAGCACCGCGCTGCTGATTCGACTTCTCTTGGTGATCGGAAGAATCCGGCGATGGCTTCTGACGGGAAGCGACCTGGCCTTGATCGGCCTCGCGCCGCTCAGAGGATCCATCGGCGCGTTGTTGGTCCTGTTGGGAGCCATCGCGTGGCGAGGAGGTGGTCTGGTCGCCCCGTTGACCTCCTTCTTGCTGATCAGAAGCCCGCTGAGTCTGCTGCGAACCTTGGGACTGGCGATCACGAGATGTCGTTGAAGACTGCGCGGAGGACGATGGAGAAGGCTGGGACTGGTCAGCGCCTTGACTCGATTGTTGTTGAGGTGAAGAGCCCTGCTGCTGTTGTTGTTGCGACTGTTGTTGATCTTGTGAAGATTGAGTCGAAGCCTCCTGTTGCTCGGGAGGTTGAGGTGGTGGTTCTGGCGGCGGTTGCTCCGGCGGAGGCTGTGGCTGGTTGAGGGTCGCCAGTTGCGTCAGCGACGCGGCCGGATGGGATCGCCACAACAACAGCAGGAGCAGCGCGGCACTGAGGCCGGCGACTCGACGATCTATCACCCGAGGCAATTTCGCGGAAGCCGCCGAGAGGGCCTCACGCGTCTCTTGCAACAACACGGGATACAGCGCAGGAGGATTCGGTTCGTGAGCCAACTCCGTGGCCGTGATGAGGCGGGCCTGCAGATTGAGCATTCGGTCGACGTCGAGGGCCACGGCACCACTCGAGAGGCGCTGCCTCCGCCAGGTCAGCCACTGCCATGCTCCAAGGACCAGCAGACCAACCAGACCGCTGCCAACCAGCACCGCCGGAGAGCAATCAGCGAGCCAGAGGCGCCATACCAGAGCGCTGATGCACCCGAGGCTTAAGAGACCGACCAGGCCGGTGCGAGTGACGAGACGACCACGATAACGGCGAAGCAGCCACTGGATGGATGCGGCGAGCTCTTCCGAGCTGCTCATGGGGGAGGACCTCACGGAACGGGACGAACTTCAAAATGCCCCGCGATGAGCCGTCCGTGTTCCACCCGTTCATCAACCCATACACGGGTCGGCTGCCCCACGGCGGGCTCTGCGGGTGCTGTGCTGGTGGATAAGGAAGGACGTTGGAGCTGGTCGCCCAGCTCAACACGCTCTCGTTTTTCTCGCACCTGATCCACATGCTGTTCGAAGACGAGCCCGGTCAAGGTTCCCAACAGCGCGCCGAGCGGCATCCCAATGCCTGGGGCAATGGCGGCCCCCGCGATGCTGCCCGCGGTCTGTCCCACCTGAGTCGGCGACATGCCCGCACAGCCGGTCATCCCGACGACAAGCAATCCACTCAGCACGAATCGTTTACCCATGTCCCGTCGAGGGTATGCTACCGTAATTTCTCCCTCTTGACAAGCCGACCCCATCTTAGTAAATATCAGTGTAATCATCGAACAATCTGTGTAATCTATTACTCATGTCGGCGGCCATTGAAGTCACGAATCTCACCAAGCGCTATCCCACGCTGACCGCGCTGGATGGCATCTCCTTTCAGGTGCAGCGCGGGGAGATCATGGGATTCCTCGGACCCAATGGGGCCGGCAAGACGACGACCCTGCGCATCCTCACCGGACTCCTCGAACCCACCGAAGGAACGGTGCGCGTGGAAGGCATCGACGTCAGCACCCATCCGGTGGACGTGCGCCGACGCATCGGCTACCTTCCTGAAAACGTGTCGCTCTATCCGGAGTTGCGGGTGGAAGAATACCTGCTCTACCGCGCCGCCATCAAAGGAGTCCCCCGAGGCCAGCGACGAGCCCGCCTGGATGAGGTCCTTCAGCGATGCGCGTTAGGCGACGTGCGGCGACGGATCATTGGACGGCTCTCCAAGGGCTATCGGCAGCGCGTGGGCCTGTCGGATTGCCTCATCGGCCATCCCTCCATTCTCATCCTGGATGAGCCGACGGTCGGATTGGATCCTCACCAGATCCGCCAAGCGCGGGATCTGATCAAAGAGCTCGGCCGACAGGCCACGATTTTGCTCTCGACCCACATTTTGCCTGAGGTCGAAATGATCTGCCACCGGGTGGCCATCATCGATAAGGGCAAAATCATTGCGGTGGACAGCCCGGATAATCTGCGCAAGGCCATGACCGGCACGCAGGTCGTCCATGTCTCATTGCGCGGAGAATCAACGGCCATCGAGCAAGCCGTCACCCAGTTACGCGCCATTCCCGGCCTGACGGCTGACGTGCGGGTTCCTCTTGAAGAGGTGTTCATCCGGTTGACCACGCAGGAAACCGACGGCAAAGACCGATCAGACGCCGTCACTGAACCAACCCATGCGTAACCTCATCGCGCTGACCTCCCGAGAATGGAAAGCGTTTTGGTACTCGCCCATCGCGTATGTCGTGGGAGGATTCTTCCTCATCATGCAGGGGTGGGTCTTCTGGCTGCTCATGGCCGTGCTTAATGATCCGCGCGTCGATCCCTCGTGGAGGATGAGCCAATTCTTTTTTGGCGGGACGTTCTTCTATTGGCTCGCCATGCTCGTGATGGCGCCGGTGCTGACCATGCGCACCTTCAGCGAAGAAAAGCGAACCGGCACCATGGAGCTGCTCCTCACCGCCCCTGTGTCCGACCTCCAGGTGGTGGTCTCGAAATTCCTCGGCGCCTGGTTGTCCTACAGCGCGCTCTGGATGTCCACCGCGATCTACTTTTTCGTCCTGAGACGCTACACCCCGCTCGATTGGGGTCCCATCCTCACCGGCTATGCGGGAACGTTGTTGCTGGGGGCGGTCCTCATCGCGGTGGGCTGTTGGGCTTCGAGCCTGACGCGCAATCAAGTGATTGCCGCCGTCGTAGGGTTCGTCGTCATGCTCCTGCTCTTCTCCGTCGGATTCCTCGAGACCTTCATCAGAGACCCTGAAACCCGCCGGCTCATCACCTACCTCGCCCTCCTCGAGCACTTCCAAGATTTTTCGAAAGGTGTTGTGGATACCCGCCCCATCGCTTTCTATCTCAGCCTGGTGGTCGCGGCCCTGTTTCTGACCGTCCGAACGATCGGTCATCCGAGGTGGCGCTTGTAATGAAGCTCCGTCGGTGGATCGCCCGGCTGAACCTTGCAGCGACGCTCGCACTCGTCGGGGCGCTGTTTATTTTGGTCAATTTTCTCGCCAGCCGGCGTTATAGCCGTCTCGATGTCACCCGCAACCACCTCGCCACCCTCTCGGAGAAGACCGTCCAGGTGCTGACCCACCTGACCGAGCCGGTCTCCATTGTGGTGTTCTACCAACGCAGCGCCTCGCTCCACGGCATGGTCACCGATCTGCTCAAAGAATACGAACGACACACCTCCCGCTTGACGATTGAATACGTGGATCCGCTCCAAGATCGCGCGCGGGCGGAGCAGCTCGCCAAACAATTCGAGATCGACCGCTTGAACCTCCTCATCGTCCAGGCCGGTTCACGGCATAAATATCTCTCCGATACCGACCTGGCCGAGTACGACTACGCGGCCGTGGGCTTTGGAGAGGCGCCGACGGTCAAAACCTTCAAGGGAGAGGACGCGCTCACCTCCGCGATCCTGAGCGTGACGCAAGCGCATCAGTCTCTCGTGTGGATCACGCGTGGGCATGGAGAAAAAACGACGGAGCAGGACGTGGGAGGGATTGACGAGCTCCAGAAGGCGTTTGAACGAGAGAACATGCAGGTCGAATCCGTGGCGCTCCTCGAGAAACCCGAGATCCCTCAGGAGGTCAATGTCGTGGTGATGCCCGGCCCGACAAGACGAGTGATGGAACAGGAGCTTGCCGCGCTCCAATCGTACCTGGATCGAGGCGGGAGACTGCTCGCCCTCATCGACCCGCTCCAAGAAACCGGCCTGGATGATTTCTTGTCTCGATGGGGTGTTGAGTTAGGGCACGACATGGTGGTGGATCCCGCCCGACAGCTGCCCTTCGTCTCCGCGGCGAACGTGTTCGTCACGACCTACACCCGGCATCCCGTGGTGGAACACATGGAAACCCTGATGACGCTCTTTCCCCTCGCGCGCTCGGTCCAACCTGCCAAGGAAACCGGGGGGCTGACCGTGACCCAATTAGCGCTCACCTCGGAGCAGGGATGGGGCGAGACGACCACACAGGACACCACCTTTACCTTCGCTGAAGGGACCGACCGCAAAGGCCCGGTCTCGCTGGCGGTCGCAGTCGAGCGGACGACGCCGCCCCCGGTCCGTCTTGTCGTCATCGGGGATTCTGATTTTGTCACCAACG
>JACQRA010000061.1 GCA_016206725.1 Candidatus Omnitrophota bacterium | reverse complement strand
CCGCCGATGATCGTCGCCATCGGCCTCATGACCGATACGGATAGCACGCAGACTGAAGCCCTCGCCTACTACGACGATCTGGCCATCACCCACGACGTCCCCGCCTCCCAGCTTGCAGAAACCTTGCCTGAACAAACCCCCTAAGCAACGGCTGACAATCATGACGCGCTCTGACTTGTCTTCATCACTGACCATTCTCCCCAGCGCCTTCGCATCACAGATCGGGGTGGCGTGGAAACAGTTAGGGGGCCAACAACTCGTCACACGTCTCTGGGAGAAAGACACGACTCTCTGGACGTCACGGCCTGATGAGGCCTCCTCGATTCGGAATCGCCTGGGCTGGCTATCCATTCTTCCGGTGATGGAGTCGGCGGCTGATGACATCGTGAAGTTCGCCGAACAGGTCAAGCAGGACGGCTTCACCCACGCCGTCTTGCTCGGAATGGGCGGGAGCAGTCTGTTTCCTGAGGTCTGTCGCTCCATCATTGGGGTGCAACCCGGGTGGCTCGACCTGACGGTCGTGGATACGACGGATCCGACGGCCATTGATCAAATCCGTCGGCGTCTTCCGCTTGAACGCACCGTGGTGGTCGTCTCCAGCAAATCGGGCACAACGACTGAGTCCGACGCGTTGTCTCGTTATTTCTTCGACGAATTGCATCGAGTCCGCGGTGAGGCGGCCGGCAAGCAGATGGTGGCCATCACCGATGTCGGCACGCCTCTGGAGCTCCGCGCCCGTCAGCAGGGATTTCGACGGGTGTTTGTCCACGGGCCGAGGACGGGACAAGAAGTGGGTGGTCGATTCTCCGCGCTGACGTACTTTGGTCTCGTGCCGGCGGCCCTCATGGGCATCGATATCCACCGGTTGCTGTCTCGCGCGCGTGAGATGTTCGAAGCCTGCCGGTCGGATCGGCCGCTCTCCGAACACCCTGCGGTCTCTCTTGGCGTGGCCCTGGGCGAGGGGGCCGGTCTGGGTAGAGATAAGATGACGCTGCTGCGTCCCCCCGCGTTGAGCTCGTTGGGAATCTGGATTGAGCAGTTGATTGCCGAAAGTACCGGCAAGTCCGGCAAAGGTCTGATCCCGATTACTGATGAGCCTTTGCGTCCAGCGACGGCTTACGGGGCGGATCGTTTCTTCATTGACATTCAAATCTCGACGGAGGTGGACCGAGGACTTGACGAAACCATCCGCGCGCTCGCGGAAGCGGGACATCCGGTCGCTCAACTGCGATGGCGTGATGCCTATGATCTGGGTGGTGAGATCGTGCGCTGGTTCGTGGCGACCGCCATCGCCGCATCCGTCATGCGGATTAACCCCTTCGATGAACCCAACGTCCAGGAGAGCAAAGACCGCACCAAGGCGCTCTTGGAGCACTACGCGCGTGAGCGTCAATTGCCATCGGATCCTCCGCTCGTCTCCGATGGGGACATGGCGGCCTTCGGCGACCGAGGGCGGTTTTCAGGACGCTCCCTCAAGGACGTGCTGTGTGGCCTCTTCCAGCAGACGAAGCGGGAGGAGGCGCTGGCCATCGTCTCGTTCCTGCCGCGTCTTGCTTCGTTGGATGCGCAGCTCATCACCCTGCGTCAGCGACTCGCGCAAGACCTGGGCGTGGCAACGATCTTGAGCCATGGACCGCGGTATCTCCACTCAATCGGACAACTCTATAAGGGGGGATCGGATCGCATTGTGCTGTTGTGCTTGACGGCCGACGATCCGGTGGATCTGCCGGTGGCGGATCAGCCCTACACCTTCGGCATCCTCAAGCGCGCCCAGGTATTAGGGGATGTGCAGGCGATGAGAGATCGTGGACGACGAGTTTTGCGGATTCATCTGGGCGCGAACCCGGAGCGAGCGTTGGAGCGGTTGATTAGGCTGATTGACGAAGGGTGTGCTCGATGAGTCCGCGGACTTCATCCCGCAAGCGATGCGGATCGGTCAGACGCTGTGCACTCGGGTCGATGGGCGGGTGGACGGTGATGTGAATGTGTCCGCGGGGACGTAACAGGAGGCTGTGGCGAGGCAGCAACTCTCGCGTCCCGTCCACCACGATAGGGACCACGGGCACGCCGGCTTCAATCGCGAGCTTAAACGCGCCGTTCTTGAACGCTCCAAGCGTGCCGGTGATGCTGCGCGTTCCTTCCGGGAAAAAGAACACCGACATCCCTTCGTCTAACCAGCCTTTCGCCTTCGCATACGCGGTGTGAATGCTTCGGTTTCGTCCTCTGCCGAGCTCGATGTAGCCGGCGAGGGCCATCGACCATCCTGCAAAGGGAATCCGGAAGAGCTCCTCCTTCGCGACCCACTTGAACTGCCGACGCAAGAAATAGAGCGCCATGATGTCAAAGGCGCTTTGGTGGTTGGCGACGAGGAGATAAGCTCGCCCGGGATGGATGTGGCCTCGTCCGGTGACGCGAATCCTCCAGCCGAGCGAGCACAGGAAGATCGCTCGGCCCCACAGCGAGGCGAGCCAATGGGCCGTTTTGCGCCGGGGATCGCACCACCACAGCAGCACGCGAGATGCGAGGATGAGGAGGAAGAAGACGATGGTCAGCAATAGGATGACGATCCACGCCGTCGCCGACCACAGACGGACCGACAGGAGTCTTGCCTTTCGCATGGCGTGAGTGTACCATAAAATTACACAGATTCCACAGATGGACCACTCGATGACACAGATTCGACGACGAATAAATCTGTGTAACCGGCAAGAAGAATTTTGAGGATATGCCTCAGCGATACGCCTACCAGTACCTCTTTGTGGGGCTCTTGACGGTCGCCGCGATCGTCATGGCGGTCTTGCCATTAGTCCTCGCCCGGTTTCTGGCGCCGAAGAAGCCGGGGGTCTCCAAAACCGCCTCGTATGAGTGCGGCTTGGAGTCGGTTGGCGATCCCTGGGTGCAGTTTCGGGTGCAGTATTACTTGTATGCGCTGCTCTTTGTGATCTTTGACGTGGAGATCATCTTCATCTACCCGTGGGCGCTCGTATGGAAGTCGCTGGGGTGGGTGGCGTTCGTAGAGATGGCGGTCTTTCTGGGCATTCTGGCCGTCGGCCTGGCCTACGCTTGGCGCAAAGGTGTGCTCGAATGGGAGTAGACGAAGGCCTCAAGAGTGAGTTGCAAAAGGAGGGGGTCTACGTGACGACGTGGGATGCGCTCGTCAACTGGGGGCGGTCCAACTCAATCTGGCCGCTGCAGTTCGGGCTGGCCTGCTGCGCCATCGAGATGATTGCCACCGCCGCCTCGCGATATGATATCGCCCGGTTCGGCTCCGAGATCTTTCGCGCCTCGCCGCGGCAGGCCGATCTGATGATCGTCGCCGGACCCGTGACCTAGAAGATGGCGCCGCAGGTCGTGCGGCTGTATAACCAGATGGCCGAGCCGAAGTATTGTATTTCCATGGGGGCGTGCGCCACCTCCGGCGGGCCGTTTCATAAAGGTTACAACGTCCTCAAGGGCATTGATCGCTACATCCCGGTTGATGTGTACATCCCCGGCTGCCCGCCAACCCCGGAGGCGTTGCTCGACGGGTTGATGTGTCTTCAGGAACGCATCAAATCGCAATCGTTCAAGGCCGCCATGGATGAGAAGCGGGGCGAATACCCAGTCCCCGAGTTTGGCGAGCAGGGATTGGTGCCACGGTCTAACCCTGATGTCTTTCGCGCAGATTGAAGAGCTCAAAGCCGCCATTGAGCGCGACCTTCCAGATCTGACCCTTCAGGTGGAGGGCAGCACCCTGATCGTGGAGGCGAAGGACCTGCTGCGGGTCTGCCGCTTCTTGAAGGATGCACCCGCGTATGAGATGGACGATCTCTCCAACCTGACGGCCATTGATTACCCCGCCGCAGGCGGGGCAGGTCCTCCGGGTCACATTGATGTGGTCTACCATCTCTACTCCATGAGACAGAAACACGGTCCCATCGCCCTGCGTGTGAAGCTTCCAAGGGACAATCCAGTCGTGGGATCGGTAACGCCGTTGTGGCGGGGTGCCGAGTTTCAAGAGCGGGAAGCCTATGACCTCTTTGGGGTGATCTTTGAAGGCCATCCGGATCTGCGCCGCATTTTGATGTGGGAAGGCTTCAAGGGCCATCCGATGCGCAAAGACTACGTCGTTGAAGAACAATGACGGCGACATTTGATACTCAGCTCCTCGAAATCAATCTGGGGCCGCAGCACCCCTCGACCCACGGGGTGTTTCGGATGCAGGCGATCCTCGATGGGGAGACCATCGTGAAGCTCAAACCCGTGATGGGCTATCTCCATCGCAATCACGAACAGCTCGGCGAGGGCATGACGTACATCGCCTCGTTTCCATTCACCGACCGCCTCGACTACTTCTGTGCGATGACGAACAATCTCGCCCTCGCCCTGGCCATCGAGCAGCTTGCCGGCGGCATCGACGTGCCGGAGCGCGCCCAGTACATCCGCGTGATCATGTCGGAATTGACCCGTCTGGTGAATCATACCGTGCTCGTCGGCTTCCTCCTGAATGACATGGGGGCGTTCGGCACGCCGCTGCTCTATGCCTTTCGCGAGCGTGAGAAGATTCTCGATCTCTTTGAGGCGGCCTCAGGTTCGAGGATGATGTGTAACTACGTCCGACCTGGCGGGGTGCGTGAAGACCTGCCGGAGGGATTCCTCGAACAGACTCAGAAGATCGTCAACGAATATCCGCGGTTCTTGGACGAATTTGAAGCTCTCCTGACTGACAACGAGATCATCCTCCAACGCACCCAGCGCGTCGGGGTCTTGCCGAAAGAGCTGGCGATCAATGCCAGCGTGACGGGACCGATGCTGCGCGCCTCCGGCGCGGATTACGATATCCGCAAAGTGGATGGCTACGGCATCTACCCGCGCTTCAGCTTCAAGGTGCCGCTTGGCACGGCGGGCGACGTCTACGATCGCTACTTCGTCCGCATCCTGGAGATGCGCGAGAGCCTGAAGATCCTCCAACAAGCGTTGAGGGAGATCCCATCCGGCCCGTCCATCAGCCCGAAAGGCTTGCAACTCGTCACGTCGCCTCGGACCTTCCGACCCCCGAAAGGCGCGGAGGCCTACGGACGCATCGAAGCGCCCAAGGGAGAGCTGGGATTTTATCTGGTCAGCGATGGCAGCCCCCAACCTTACCGCTACCATGTCCGGGCACCCAGCTTTATCAACCTGACGGTGTTGGAAGACCTATGTCTCGGCCACAAGGTGGCTGATGTGATCATCATTCTCGGCTCGATTGACATTGTGATGGGGGAAGTGGATAGATAAGAAGGCCGAAGATGGCCTGAGAAGGCTGGAGAAGGCAAGAAGACCAATGATTGGGATTGGGGTACTCAAGGGCATGTGGGTGACGTTGCGGCAGTTCATCGGCACGTATCCGGCAGGCCGGTGGCTTCTCAAGCGCGCGGGACTTCCGGAAGGCGACGGGCTGTGTACCATCGAGTATCCGGAGGTCAAGCAGCAACATGCCGAGCGGCACCGCGTCTTCCCGTTTCTGGTGTATGACGCGACACCTGACAACTTGCGGTGTGTCGCCTGCAAGATCTGCGAGCAGGAATGTCCCCCGCAATGCATCCATATCGTGGGGCCCGCCAAGGACGAGCAGGGCCGCCCGCTGAAGACCCACGGACGGACCTACCCTCTACGTTTCGACATCGATGTCTCCATTTGCATGTCATGCCGCATCTGCGTGGATGTGTGTCCGTTTGATGCCATTGAGATGGACAACGCCCATGAGATTTCCAGCGGCGGACGGTTTCAGGAACTCAACTACACGAAAGAGCAGCTCTTGAAGAGCGCCGACTACTTTCAGAAGATCAAGCCGACGGAAGCCGCCGTCGTGGATCAGCGGTTGGCCGCCAAAGCCAAAAAATCCGCTCCCCCATCTTCCTCATGATCGATCAGCTGTTCGTGTCTCTCAGCGCGTTCGCGACACGCCTCGCCCAGAAGGTCCTGCCGGACTGGGCGCATCCACTGGTCTCGATCGGGATCGGCATCGGTGCGATCGCCGCCGTCGCCCCGGTCATCATGATGTACCTGACCTGGCTGGAGCGAAAAATCATCGCCCGCATGCAAAACCGCTTCGGGCCCAATCGGGTCGGCCTCTACGGCCTGGCGCAACCGTTGGCTGACGGCTTGAAAATGCTCATCAAAGAAGACATCGTCCCGGAAGGGGCTGACCGGCTCCTCCACTGGCTGGCGCCGGTGGTGGCGCTGATTCCAGCGCTGCTGGTGTTTGCCGTCCTGCCGTTTGGCCGAAACATGACGGCGGTTGATCTCAACGTTGGATTGCTGTATTTCCTTGCGGTGTCTTCGATCAGCTCCTACGCCATCTTCATGGGCGGGTGGAGTTCGCGCAGCAAGTTCTCGCTGCTGGGCGCGATGCGGGCGGTGGCCCAAATCATCTCGTATGAAGTCCCGTCGGTCTTGTCGGTGGTCGTCGTCATCATGGTGACAGGGAGCCTCTCGATCGCGACGATCGTCGAGGCGCAAGCCGGTCAGTGGTTCTTCTTCACCCCGTGGGGGGGCGTTGCGGCGCTGATCTTTTTCTTGAGCGGGGTGGCGGAGGTCAATCGCACGCCGTTTGACATGCCCGAAGGGGAGTCGGAGATCGTCGCGGGATTTCATACGGAATACAGCGGCATGAAGTTTGCGCTCTGGTACATGGCCGAGT
>JACQRA010000062.1 GCA_016206725.1 Candidatus Omnitrophota bacterium | reverse complement strand
GCGACAATCCACGGCTCCGTACACGAGAGATCGACATTCCGACGGACCGATCCCGCCTCCACACGGAAGCGTAAATCTTGCCCCCCTCCGACGAACGTCGGCCAGTTTCTCCAGTCGAAGTTGCGCTGCTCGATTTCGACGAGTCCCACCAGCCGATCGACGGAGGAGAATCCGCCGCCGAAACTGAAACTCCCCGTCTTGGCTTCCTTGACCTTGACGACTAAATCCTCTCGGTTGGCCGTCTCGGTCGGCGCCGTCTCGACGTTGACCTCCTCGAAATAGCCCAGGTTATAGAGCCGTTCAATGGACCGGCGGATGCTCTTCCCATCAAACACCTCGCCGGGATGGACGCGAAGCTCCCGACGCACCACCACATCCTTGGTCCGGAGATTGCCTTGAATCTCCACGCGATTGACAGAGACGAGCTCGTGCTCGGCGATCCGGAAGGTGACATCCACCCGCTTCGTATCTGGATCGAGTTGCATCTCGGGAGACACCTCGGCGTTGATGTGTCCCCGGTCGCCGTAGTACTGCTTGATCGCCCGTAAGGTCTCCTGCAACGCGTCGCTGTGATAGACCGACCCCGGCTTGATGGTCAGGGCTGTGCGCAGTTCGCGCTCAGGAAAGAGGATCGTCCCCGTGATCGCGATCTTGCCGATGCGATGCTGCAGGCCTTCCGCAATCTTGAGCATCAGGTAGAGGCCCTCGCCGGCAGGCGCCGTGGCCACCTCGGAGCTAACCGTGATGTCTTGGTAGCCGTGTTTCCGGTAAAAGGCTCGAAGGCGCTCGAGATCCTCCTCAAGCACCTGCTCGGCATAGAGCCCCCGCAAGAACCATTTCCGACGCTTCGTCTTCATGACCTTGCGAAGGCGCGAATCGGAAAATGCCAGGTTGCCTTCAATCAAGATGTCTTTGATGAGCATCCGCGGACCTTCATCAATGACGAGGGAAACCGTGACGGTGTTCGCCTGTTCGTCCACCGTCGTCGAGGAGACGGCCTCCACGTTAGCGAAGCCCTTGCGCCGGTACTCGGCTCTCAACCGGTCGATACCCTCCTTGAGCCGCCGGGCATCATGGAGATCGCCCACTTTGATGCCGAGCAACTCCAGGATTTTCTCCTTGCGCAGCCGGCGAAATCCGTCCACCTCCACCGCGCGCAGGGAGGGTTTCTCGATGATGCGGAAGACGACAGCCACCCCCTCCGGCAACGCGGTCGTCTCGACCCGCACATCGGTGAAGTAGCCGAGGGCGAACAGCCGTCGGATATCGTCACTCGCAATGTGGTCGAGGTATCGCATGCCCGGACGGGTTTGGAGGCGCGCCAGGCAGGTTTCTTTGGCGATCGTGCGCGTTCCCTCCACCCCCACGGAAACCACCCGGGGGGCGGCCTCTTCGCTTTCCTGGGCCTGAGTGGGGACGACGTGCATCACGGCAATGGCCCACAGACCGATCCCCAGCCCCAATGGAATCCGAGCCGCTAGGTTTGAGCCAGGTTTTCGAATCGGGTGTACTCCTTGATGAAGGCGAGCTTTACCGTCCCCGTGGGACCATTGCGTTGTTTGGCGATCATCACTTCAGCGAGCCCTTGATTGTCGTCGGTCGGGTTGTAGTACTCTTCACGGAAGAGCATCAAGACCACATCGGAGTCCTGTTCAATCGCTCCACTCTCACGAAGGTCGGAGAGACGGGGGCGAAACGTCTCCCGTCGCTCCGGCGCACGGGAAAGCTGGCTGACCGCGACGACAGGAATCTGAAGTTCCCGCGCCAGCGCCTTGAGATTCCGAGAGATCACCGCGATCTCCTGCTGTCGATTCTCGGAGCGGCTGGGCTCTTCCATGAGCTGCAGATAGTCGAGGATCAACAGCCCGATCCCATGACGGCTTCGCAGCCGGCGCGCCTTCGCCCGTAACTCGAGAATCGACACCCCGGGGGTGTCGTCGATGACGATCGGGGCCTCGGAGAGCTTGCCGGCGGCCTGCGTCAGCTTGGGCCAGTCGCTCGTCGAGAGCATGCCGGTGCGAACGTTGTGCGCATTGATCCGCGCATGGGAACAGAGCATCCGTTGGACGAGATGCTCCTTCGACATCTCTAAGCTGAAGACGGCCACCGGAATTTTCTGGACCACGGCGGCGTACTCGGCGACCCCCAAGGCAAAGCTGCTCTTGCCCATGGCCGGACGCCCCGCGACGATGATCAGATCGGAGGGTTGCAGCCCTGCCAGCATCTGATCGAGCTCCGTAAAGCCGCTCGCCAGTCCCGTAATGAACCCTTTGCGCTGATAGAGCGCATCGATCGTCTCAATGGATCCCTTGATCAGCTCCTTCAGCGAGACCGCGTCGCGCTTGATCTTGTGCGAAGCGATCTCGAAGATCCGCTGCTCGGCTTGATCCAGCAGGAGGTCGGGGGCGGTCGCGTCCTCGTAACAGTCGGTGGCGATCTGGGTTGCGGCTCTGATGAGACTGCGCAGGATCGCCCGCTCTTTCACGATTCGGCAATAGTGCTCGACGTTCGCGGCGGTCGGGACGACGCCGGTCAAGCCGGCGACATAGCTCGGCCCACCCACCTCATCGAGAAGATTGTGTTTCTTGAGCTCATCGGTGAGGGTGACAAGATCCACGGCGACGTGCTCTTTGTAGAGCGACACGATCGCCGCGAAGATCTTGCGGTGGGCTTCCTTATAGAACGCCGCTTCGTCCACGAGCTCTGCGGCTCGCACGAGCGCATCCTCTTCGAGCAACATCGAGCCGAGGACGGCCATCTCGGCTTCCAGATTCTGCGGCGGGAGTCGTTCGATTGTGGAAGAGAGTTCAGCGAGCTCCATCGTCTTCAGGCCTTCACCACCCACAGCTTGAGCGTGGCCGTCACCTCAGGGTGGAGCTTGACCGGCACCTCGTAAATCCCCAGCGTCTTGATGGGTTCGGCAAGATTGATGGACTGCTTCTCAATGGGGAGGCCTTCTTGAGCGAGGGCCTGGGCGATGTCATGGGTCGTGATAGCCCCGAAGGCTTTGTCGCCCTCCCCCAGGTTCAGCTTCACGGTCAGCGACTTCCCCTCTAGCTTGCGTTTGAGCTGCTCGACTTGTTCCCGCACGCGCTTGGCCTTCTGCTCGGCCACGTGCCGGCGAGCCTCCACCTGACGGAGCTGCTCAGGACTCGCCACGACCGCGAGGCCGCGCGGCAGCAGATAATTGCGCGCGAAACCGGGCTTCACCTGCATGGTGGCCCCTTCCGCCCCCAGACGCTCCACCGGCTTCAACAAAATCACATCCATCCCTCACACCCTTTCAGTAGACCCGTTCGTGGCAACGTGGCAACGCGGCGAAGTTTTTCTTGGCCACTTAGCCACTCAGTCACTTAGCCACTCGTTAGATCGCCACGTAGGGCACGAGCGCCATGTAGCGAGCCCGCTTGATCGCCATCGCCAAGCGACGCTGATGTCTCGCGCAGGTCCCGCTGATGCGCGAGGGCATAATCTTCCCCCGCTCGGTGATGTAGCGGTTGATCCGCTCGAGATCTTTGTAATCGATCTCTTGGACCTTTTCCTGGCACAACCGACAGCTCTTCCGAACGAGGCGCCGGGTGAGGGGCGAGGATGACCGCCGTGCAGACGTTTCCCGTTTTCTTCGACCAAACGGCATCTATCCCCCCACCTGCGTGAGCTCCGCCTCTTGGCGGAGCCGTGGCATGGCCAGTGTCTTCGCGCTCTGTTCGTTCATTTCATTCATCTCCTTCATCGCGTCCATCCTCAGCTTGCCACCCCACCAGCGGTGGGTCACGCAGGTGGGGGGACTAGATACTCCTGTGATTAAAAGGGTGGTTCCTCATCGGCTGGGGCGTGGTCTGCGGCAGACTCCTCCGCGGCCACTTCGGCCGCCACCTCAGGAGCGGTTCCCGTCTCAGCTCGGCGTGGACTCCCCAAGAACTGTACGCGGTCGGCTCGAACTTCCAGCGTCGATCGGGTCTTGCCATCCTGTTCCCAACTACGGTAGATGAGCCGTCCCTCGATAAAGACCGGTCGCCCTTTGGTGAGATATTGCTTGCAACTTTCGGCTTGCTTGCCCCACACGACGATGCGCACGAAACACGTCTCTTCCTTCGGCTCGCCCTCAGCACGACCGATCACGGTGTTGACGGCCAGGCCGAGGCTGGTGACCGCCGCCCCGCTGGGCGTGTAGCGAAGTTCCGGATCCCGCGTCAGGTTACCGATCAAAAAGACCCGATTCAGACTGGCCATCGTGGGGCTCCTCTCTCATTGAGGGGTTGAGGATACAAGGGTCTGCGCGGCCGCGCCAGACGAGGTGGTGGCCACAGCCTGGGGATGTCCGTTTTCGCGGTTCAGGATCAAGAAACGGATCACCACCTCCGTGAGGCGCAGCACTCGTTTGAGCTCTTCGAGTTGCTGCGGATCGACGCGGAATCGCAGCAGATGGTAGTGTCCTTCCACCTGCCGGCTGATGCGGTAGGCGAGCCGTCGGCGCCCCCATCCCTCTGAGGTGTCAATGGAACCGCCCAGTTTCTTAATAGGTTCCTCCACCTGCTTGACCGCTTGAGCCAAATCGGCCTCGGTCCCGCTCGGTTTCAAAATGATCAGTGCTTCATACGCCCGACTCACCACGGACCTCCTTCTTGTTGACGCGATTCATCGCCGTCTGAATCCTTTCGGCCGCCCACAGTTCACAGGCGTCCATCGCCCGTGTGAGCGCCTCATCAACGAGACGTTGCTCCTCGGCGGCGAACGGTGACAAGACAAAGTCATTGAGATCTTTTGGTAAGGGCTCACGTCCAACGCCAATCCGCAGTCGCGGAACGGCTTGAGTGCCCAACGCCTCAAGACATGAGGCTAAGCCGTGATGCCCTCCGTCGCTACCGCCGGCTCGAAGCCGCAATCGGCCCAGCGGGAGATTCACATCATCACAGACAATCAACGTCGCCTCCGGTTGGATTCGCCATCTTGTGGCGGCTTTCAGCGCCTCCCCTGAGGCGTTCATCATCGTGAGCGGACAGAGCAAATGCACGATGCCATCAGACGTCTTCCAGTCGGCATAGACGGCCATCGTCTCACGCGCCCCGATCCCTGATACGGAGCGGTCAAATCCCACGCCATGCCGCCTGGCCAGTTCGCGGACCACCTCCATGCCAACATTATGTCGTGTGCCTGCATACCGATCCGTCGCGTTGCCAAGCCCAACAATCAGCTTCACCGCTCACCCGCTAACTTGACTCACTTTTCTTTCTTCTCGGTTTTCTCCGGTGCCTTCTCTTCCTTCTTCGCGGGCTGCTCGGATGCCTCTTCGCCTTCGGCCTCAGGCTTCTTTTCGCGGATGACTTCAGGCTCCGTCACCGTCTCAGCCGCCACCGCCTCAACCTTCTCTTCCTTCGGCGTCAACACCGAGGCAATGACCCCCGCGGGGTCGCTCATCATCTTGGAACCGGCCGGAACGATCAGGTCCTTGAGATGGAGGGTGTCACCGATCTTCATCTGACTGACGTCGTGTTCGATGCTCTTGGGGATGGCGGTTGGCAAACACTCGACTTCCACCTCGCGGAGGAAATGCTCCAGGACGCCCCGATCTTGTTTGACGCCAACCGGCTCACCTTTCAACACCACTGGCACCTTCACACGAATCTGCTCGCTGAGGATGATCGCGTGGAAATCCACATGGGTGATCTCGCCGTGCACGGGGTCCTGCTGAATCTGCTTGATGAGCACGGGCTTCTCGAGCGGCTTGCCTGCCCCGCCATGAACGGGGTCTTGCACCTGGAGGGTCAGCACCCCATGTTCCCCGCGGCGGACGTGCAAGAACTTGGTAAAGGCCCTCCGCTCGATCAGCAAGGAGAGGGGCTGGGTCGTCTTCCCATAGACCACGGCGGGAATGAATCCGGTCTTGCGAACCCGCCGCGTAGGACGCGTCCCTTCGTGGGTGCGCGGTGTCGCCTGTAAGGTGAGCTGTGGCATCGTCGTGAGAACTCCTTCCGTGTGTTAACTATCCCGTGATGCCGTCAAACAATGAGCTGATGGATTGCTCTTCGTGAATCCGTCGAATGGCTTCACCGAGCAGCGAGGCGATGGACAAGACGATAATCTTGGGATGGCGTTGGGGCTTGCCGAGGGGAATCGTGTCGGTGACCAGGAGCTCTTCGATCGGAGATCTCGCCACCTGCGCAACCGCCGGCCCCGAGAGGACCGGATGGGTGACCGCCGCGTAGACGGCCTTGGCCCCCGCGCGCTGCAGGGCGTGGGCCGCCTCGACGAGCGAGCTGCCGGTGGCGATCAGATCATCCACCAGGACGCAGCGCTTCCCCGCGACCTCCCCGAGGATGTGCATCACCTCGGTGGATTCCGGTGTCGTGCGGCGTTTATCCACAATGGCGAGGCCGGCATTCAACCGTTTGGCATAGGCGCGCGCCATCTTGATCCCCCCCACATCCGGCGAGACCACCACCACGGGTTTCAAGCGCTTGCGCGTGAGATAGTCCGCAAACACGTTGATGGCGTACAAATGATCCAGCGGGATGTCGAAGAATCCTTGAATCTGTCCGGCGTGTAGATCCATGGTGAGGATGCGATCCGCGCCCGCCGTCGTGATCAGATTCGCCACCAATTTCGCGGTAATGGGCACGCGAGGCTGATCCTTGCGATCCTGACGGGCGTAGCCGTAGTACGGGATGACCGCCGTGATCCGTCGCGCCGAGGCGCGGCGGACCGCGTCGATCAGGATGAGCAACTCCATCAGGTTGTCATTCGGAGGCGGACACGTCGGCTGCACGACAAACACGTCCTTGCCACGGATATTCTCTTGGATTTTGACGCGAATCTCTCCTTCGCTGAAGCGCCCGACCAAACACTGGGCCAACCCAACCCCCAGGTATTTGCACAAGGCTTTGGCGAGGTCGAGATTGGCGTTGCCGCTTAAGATCGCCAATCCCGAATCGAGTGGTTGTACTCGTTGTTGACGCGTCGCCTTGAGATGGTGGGGCGCGCGAGTCGCTGTCGGCATGGTTACCGCCTCCGTTTCACGGTAGGTCTGGCGCGTCGCGTCTTCGAAGCTTTCCGAATCGGTCGTTTCGCAACCCGACGAGCTTTGCGACGTGGTCGAGTCGGTCGAGCCCGTCTGGTCGGTCTTTTCGGTCGGGTCGATCTCTTCGGTCGCGACGGTCGCTTCGCGGGCTTGCGCGCGGGTTTCTTCTTCACAGGTTTCTTCTTTACAGGTTTCTTGACGGCTTGCTTCCGTATGGGGGGCTCGGATTTCTCCAAGGGATGCGCCGGCCCGCCTGCCTTGCCCAAGGGGCGGGCAGGGATGCCGACCACCACCCCGCGAGCCGGCACATCGTGTCCTTTGGGGATGACCGCCCCCGCTCCGGTGACGGCACCGGATCCCACGGTCACTGGTGCAACCAGCACGGTGTCGCATCCGATGAAGGCGCCCTTGCCGATCACGGTGGGTGATTTCCTCGTCCCGTCGTAGTTGGCCGTAATCGTCCCCGCCCCGATGTTGACCTCTTCCTCGACCGTCGTATCACCCAAATAGGTCATGTGGTTCATCCGCACGCGGGTCCCCACCTTGGTGCGCACCAGCTCGACGAAGTTGCCGACCTGCACCTCATCGGCCAGCGCAACACCGCGTCGCAATCGGGCGAACGGCCCGATCGAACACCGGCGGCCGATGCTCACCCCTGATTCAATGACCGTGCCGGGGTGGATGATCGTGTCATGGCCGATGGACACCCCGTGGTCAATGTAGGTCATCTGGGGATCGACAATGGTCACCCCGTTGTTGAGATGGCTGTCGATGATCCGCTGTCGAATGATGGCTGTGGCCTTCGCCATCTCATGCTGCGAATTCACCCCCAACCCTTCCATTGCCATCTCCAAGCGGACCGCCTGGAATTTCGTGCCGGGCTCTTTCGCCAGGAGATTGATGGCTTGGGTCAGATACATCTCTTTCTTCGCCTGACCGGGCTGGACGCGAGCGAGGACGTCGAAGAGCGCTTGGGCCCTCACGCAGATCGGCCCGACGTTGATCTCTCGAATCGCCCGTTGGATCGCGGTGGCTTCGGCTTCTTCCGCAATCCCGACGATCTCTCCGGTCGCCTCCCGCAGGAGGCGTCCGTAGCCGGTCGGATCGGCCAAATGGGTCGTGAGCAAGGTACAGGTGGCGTTGGTGCGGTGGTGGGATTCGATCAGCCGTTGGATCGTCGTGCGGCGCAAGAGCGGGGTGTCCGCATAGAGCACCAACACGTCGCCGGAGACCCCGACGGCTCGCTTAGCCAAGAGCACGGCGTTGCCGGTGCCGAGGGGCTTCGACTGGATGACGATCTTGACTTCCTTGGGCAGGTGCGACTGAATCTGCTCGGCCGATTCACCCAAGATGACCACGGGTTGCTTGATGCCTGAGGCGGCGGCCAGATCGAGCGCATACGCGATCATCGGCCGGCCGCACATCGGGTGCAACACCTTGGGCAACTCAGACTTCATCCGCGTGCCACTACCCGCCGCCAGAATCACCACGCTGAGTGGTTTCATATGGTTGTCATGCCCTCCGTCGAGACATTGCGACTGGCTGGGGAGCCAGGGCTTGAGCCTGGACGTAGAGCTTCAAAGGCTCTTGTGCTACCGTTACACTACTCCCCAATTCCAAGGTAACACATCGTCTGAAACAGGTTCGATGCCGCTCAGAGTGTGTCATTGATCGTTCTTGAAGGTCTTCACCACGGCGATCCGCCAGGATGGGTCGGCGTTCCTCCGAAGTTGTTGCGCGACGCGTTGAGCTTGAGCACGATCCTCACAGAAACCAAAGACAGACGGCCCGCTACCTGAGACCATCGTGCCCAGACACCCGGTCGCCCTCAGGTGTTGCTGAATCTTCTCAATGACAGGACAACGCCGGATCGCCTCGGGCTGCAAATCGTTGGACATCCCCTCGGCGAGCTCGCGAAGCGAGCCGTTGCGTAAGGCGTGTACCAGTATATTAAGGGACGGACGCGGCGGTGTCAACCCCGCCCCGCGGGGCGGGGTCAAGGCGGTTCCGTCCAGGCCCTCATAGACCTCTTGAGTAGACAGGCGGGCATCCAGGCTCACCAGGACATGCCACAGCGATGGCCACGGCTCAGCCAACGCCTCACACCGCTCGCCCCGCCCACGGCCGATGCCGAAGGCGGCTTCCTCAAGAAAAAACGGCACATCAGACCCCACCTGAGCCCCAAGCTCTCGGAGCGTTTGTCTCGACAACCCCGCGGCCCACAGACGGTTGAGACCCAGCAAGGCCGTCGCCGCATCCGACGAGCCTCCGCCCAATCCGGCGGCGATGGGAATGCGCTTGGTCAGATGGATTGTGGCACCCGTCGAGATGCCAGTAGCCTCCTGGAGCAAGACCGCCGCTTTCGTCACCAGATTGGAGGGCCCGGTATCAAGCGAGGGATCGCTGCAGGTGAGCTGAAGGCGAGCGGCGGGCGCAAAGGTCAGCTCATCAGCGAGATCAATGCGCTCGAAGAGCGTCTCCAGCTCGTGATACCCGTCCGGCCGCTTCCCGACCACGTGCAGAAAGAGATTCAACTTAGCCGGGGCGTGCAGTCGGAGCATTCAACAACACGTCACAATGTTAAACCGAGACTAATGCAGATGGCGTGATGGACTTGTTGCAAATAGGAGGGAGGAAGGTGACCGCTCTTTCGTTCCAGCCTCGACTTGTCAATGGTACGGATTTGAGACAGCAGCACGGTGGAATCTTGCTTGAGGCCGGCGACCCCGCGCGGGACATGGACATTGATGGGGTACGGCTTCGTAAAACTTTTCGTCGTCAGGGGGGCGACGATCACCGTCGGGGCAACCGCATTCCCCACATCGTTTTGGATCACCAGGACAGGGCGACGACCGGCTTGCTCGGAACCCTTTGTCGGATCGAGGTTAACCCAGACCAGGTCGCCCCGCTTAATCCGCATACTTCAAGGACTCAGCGTCCAATCGCTCGAACTCGCGTTCCAGTCGTCGGGATTCTTCCGACAGCTCAGCGTATCCCTCGGCTAACAACTCGCGCAGTGCCCTGCGCCGCGAGAGTCCCAAATAGACTTTCACGGCGTTCTGAATCAAGGTGCTACGCTTCGTCTCCCGTCGTCTCGCTTCTCGATCCACGGCCTCACGCAGATCAGGTGGAATCGTGATATTAATGTGCTCCGTTTTCATCGCTTTCACCTCCCACAATAGTATACACGATAAGTATCTACTGTCAACCGTCGCGTTTACGGCGCAGCGGATGAACATGATCTCAGCCTCGCAGGAGCGATGTTGGATTGCAAGACCTGACCCTGACCCCGTGACCCCACGCCCCCCGATAGGTCAACGGTCGGTGGGCTGATGGCGAGGAGCAACGCAAGGAGACCGACGGACGTCATGGCGTATCAGTGACGATTAATGACGCATTCTGTCAACCGGAATCCTATTTTCCCGTTTTTTATTTTTCCGAATCTCAATTCCAGAAGGCGATGCATAGATGACTAATTCAGAACCATTGTCAGTAATATGCCAACTTTCATTTTTCTCGGGGTCATCGATAAATGTAGTTAATTGATAACCACCGATGAATAGAACTTTCAAGTGATTGGAGCGTGGTTCGACTTGAACAGAAACAATCTTACGTCCGATCAATTTATCAAGGAGTGGAGCAATCTTTTTGAAACCCTCGGCCTGATATGGCCCAACCGCCAGTTCGGACTGACATGACCCGGCTAACACTTTAGACGGACCGCAAAAATTCCAGCATGGTTCAAACCAAATAACGTATCCTTCTTTGTTTCCGGGTTCGCATCCTAGGTAAATAATTAAAGAATTCCCTACCAGTCGTCGAAATGTAACTTTGAGACCCGTCAGTTTTTTTTGAAGACGTTGAAGCTGGTTTCGTGGATTCATTTACCTTTCTAAAAATTCCTTTGCGGCTTTAATTAGATCTTGAAAGGTGAGATCTTGTCCTCCTTTAGTTTTTTCTATGAACCTGCCAAAATCACTTCGCCTTCTTTCGTCCATTCCAAATTGCCTGGCAATATCATCCACCTGCTTGATGTCTTTTCCCTTCCCCTTCTGGCCGCCTTTCTTGGGTCGCTTTTCATCTCCTGAGTTTGAACCCTTCGCCGTCAAGATCCCGAGGCTCTCTTGGGCCTTCACCCACTTGCTGCCCCCACGCTGCCCAGCTTCAGTGCCTACTGGAGGAATCGGCAGCACATCCGGCCCGGAGGGCGGATTCGCGATGGGGGGTTGCCACTCCGTCGGCGAGGGTGGGGAGGGTGGTGAGACGTCGATCGAAATGGGAGGAGCCCGTGGGCTGATCCCTCCGGTGCCCTCGATCCCCGGCATCAAGCCCTGGGTGGGGGGCGGACTCAGGAGCTTGGTGCCGAGGGGATCGATCCAGGAGGTGGGGTTGTTGTTCACGTAGCGGTAGGGGTTGGGGTCGGTGGGGTCGGGTTCCCGTGAGACGAAGCGACCGAAGCCTGGATGGTAGTACCGCTGGCGGAAGTAGTACAGCCCCGTCTCTGAGTCGTATTCCCTTCCGGTGAACAGGAAGCGGTTGCCGACAAGGGAGGTGGCGCGGACTTGGCCGGAAGGATCGAGGATGGTGGGTGTCCCGAAGGCATCGTAGCGGTACGACTCAATGACTTGGCCACGGCTGTCGGTGAGGGCGAGGATGGAGCCGAGGGCATCGGCGTGGAAGGAGTACGTCGTGTCGCCGCGCACCATCATGAGCGGTTCGTCGAGGCCGGCGCCGTAGATGTAACGCGCAAGCAGTTTGCCGCTAGCATCGTAGTCAGCGATGAGCTGATCCCCATCGAAGAGAAATTGTGTCGTGAGGCCGTTGACGGTTTTGCTGATGCGGCGGCCGAGGGGATCGTAGGCGTAGCTCGCGTTCAGGCGAGGAGCCGTCACGCTGATGAGGTGGCTCTGGGAATCGTAGGCGTACGTCCGCACCCCGTCGAAGGTGAGGTTCCCATTGAGGTCATGGCGAAGCGTCGTGGCTCCCACGGCGGTGTACTGGTTCAGGCGGTTCGGGACGTAGAGCTGTCCGGCGGCAGCGAGACGGTTACCCACGGCGTCGTAGCGGAAGTCGGTCTTCACCCCATTGACGGTCGCTGAGAGGAGTTGGGACACCGCGTCGTACGCATACGTGGCCGCGTAGCGAAGGGGCGCGGTGGCGGCCTCGCTCTGCTGCGTCAGCCGGTTGCCCAGGGGGTCGTAGGTCGCACCGAGGCTCAGCCGTGCGGTCGTGCCGCGGGTGAGCATCAGGCTCAGCAGCCGATTCGCCGCATCGTAGCCGTAGGTCGTGGTCAGGCCGGTGGGCCACGTCAGGCCGGTGCGACGCGAGAGGGCGTCATAGAGGAAGCTGATGGGCGCGTGGGTGGGGGCGCTCCCTGGCGAGGCGAGGAGGCGATAGAACTGCATCGCGCCAGCCAGGGGCACCTCGTAGGGGCTGGTCGGTGGCGGAGTCACGTCGCGCCACGGCCCGGTCACGCGCTCGGCGACCTGGAGTGCGCCCTGCCCCTGCCAGGTGAGGACGAGCCGGCCGTTGCGCGAGGTGGGCGTCACGAAGCCCGGCACTGGCGAGGCGGTGGTGCTCACACGGATGAGCCGATGGAGGGCGTCGTAGTGGGCAAGAACCGTGAAGCCATCGGGATGACTCAGTTGGGTGCGATTGCCTGCGGCGTCGTAGGCGGAGGTGAGTGGCTTCCCGCCGGGGGACGTGACGGTTTTGACCCGGCCGCGCGTGTCGTAGGTGAGGGTGATCGTACCCGTTGAATTGGTCGCGGTGAGGAGCCGACCCGCGAGGTCGTAGGTGAAGATCGTGGTGTCTTCCGGGGTGATCGTCTTGGTCAGGAGATCGCGCGCATTGTACTCGTAGGTGATGCGCTGCCCCGCAGGGGTGACGCGGCTGGTGAGATTGCCGTTCTTGTCGTAGCCGTACCCCTCGAAGGAGCCATCGGCGTAGGTGGTCTTGCTGAGGCGGTCGAAATCATCGTAGAGGTAGGTGGTGGGATTCCCCTTCGCGTCTTTGATCTCGGTGAGATTCCCGTTGGGGTCGTATCGAGACGCGGTGATACCGGCAGGCGTGGCGGCATCGGTCACCGTCGCCGGCAGGTTGCGCTCATCATAGAGGGAGGTCGTCTTCTGATTCTTAGCATCGGTCAGCGTGGTGCGGTTGCCGCTTCCGTCGTAGCCGAAGCCGGTGGTCTGAGTCAGGTCATCGGCTACGGAGGCCAGTTGGTCGAGGGTCGTGTAGCCGTAGCGGGTGGTCTGCCAGTCATCGGTGGGGCTGGCCGGCCCATCGTTGAGGCGTGGTCGAGGGCCTGGTCGCGTGGTGGTGGTTTGCTGATCGACTCGGAAGAGGTTGCCGTTGGCCTCGTAGATGTAGAACGTCTCGAACCCGAAGGGGGCGGGGGCCGTGCGCTGGACCAGTTGGTTCAGGACGTTGTACACAAAGTTCGTTCGGTGGCCGTTGGGATCGATGGTGGCCGTGACGTTGCCGACCTCATCGTGAGTGAAGCGCGTCGTGCCGGCCAGCGGGGTGCCCCAGCCGTCGGTGGTGCTGAGGAGGTAGCCGGTCGCCGGATCGTAGGCGTCTTTCGTCACCACGCCGGTGGGATCGGTCACGGTGTCCACCTGGCCGAAGCCGTTGGAGGTGAAGGTGGTGACGGGGCTAATGCCGTCAACCGCTGGGCCGGTGATGCGGCGGAGGTTCCCCTTCGATTCTTCCCCGAGCTCGTCGTCGTAGGCGTAGGTGGTGACGTTGCCGCGGGGGTCGGTGAGGGTTTTGAGGAGGTTGAAGCGCGACTCATAGGTGAACGTCGTCACGAGGTCGGAGGGATCGGGCACCCCTTTGGCGGCGCCGATTTTCTTGCGGCGCTGCTCCAAGAGGTTGCCTTTCGCATCGTAGGCAGACTCGATGCTGTTGCCGCGGGGGAAGACGACACGGGTGCGCTCACCCGCCGCGTTGTACTCGTAGAGGGTGACGTACGATTTCGGCTTATCGGGGGGAGTGCCGTCGGTGAAGAGCTCCTTGCGGGTGATGTGGCCGGCGGCATCGAAGGTGAAGCG
>JACQRA010000058.1 GCA_016206725.1 Candidatus Omnitrophota bacterium | reverse complement strand
GATAAATTTGTTTGTGTCCCTACCGCCCCTCTTGTGTTCCATTCGGGCCGACGAGGACTTCGGCGCGGTGCGGCAGTTGGAGGTAGCACTCGGCGGCTTCCCGGATCATCTCGCGGGTCACGGTGTTGATCCGCTCTTCGTAGGAGGCCCACGCATCGTAGCCCACCCCGTACAACTCATCCAACGCGGCTCGCCTCGCCAGACCCGTCACCGCCTGCAGACTCATCCGGTGGAGGCCGATGAGATAGCGCTTGGCTTGGTCGAGTTCCTCATCGGTCGGGGTGAGGCGCGAGACGGCCTGTAGTTGCTCTTCCATGGTCTTGAGGACGCGCTCGCGCTCTTCGGGTTTGGTGGCGGCGTAGACCACCACATACCCTCGGTCCCAACCCGGCGTATGAGTAGCACCCAGGGTATACGAAAGCCCCTGCTGCTCACGAACGGCTTGGAAGAGCCGCCCGCTCATGCCTGACAAGACCGCCGTCAGGACATCCACGGCGTCTCGATCCGGATCCGTCAACCGCGTGCCGGGAAAGCCGAGCAAGATGACGCTTTGCTCTTTGGGCAGCACGAGCGAGGCTCGACGAATCCCGTCCCGTCCGGTCTCCTCCAGTTGGGAGGGCCAACGGGCCGGCTGATCGGCGAGACGCCCGAACCGACGCTGGATCGTTTCGAGAACCACCCGCTCATCGAGATCGCCAACGACCGCCAAGACCATGTTACGCGGCACCAACCACTCCTTCGCAAAGTCACGACACGCCTCGCGCGTGAATCCCTTCACCGTGTCAGCCGTGCCCATCGGATCAAAGCGGTAAGGATGCGTGACGAAGACCGTCCGTCGCAGCAGACGACCCGCCACGTCAAAGATGTCATCATCCCGCGCGACCAATTCATGAAGGATCAATTGCCGTTGAAGGCTCAGCGCCTCCTCAGGAAAGTCTGACTCCGTCACGAGCTCATGGATCAGCTCAAGGCCCTGGTCCATATCCTCAGCCAAGAGATGCATGGAGAGGCCGAACCCGTCGCGCCCGCTAAAGGGTTCCAAGCCTCCCCCCAACGATTCAACGAACTCAGCGATTGCTGAGGCGCTGCGCCGCGTCGTACCCTTCACCAACATCTGGGCGACGAGATGGGAGAGGCCTTGCGTCGTGTCGTCTTCCACGCGAACCCCGCCACGACTCACCAGGACAATCGAGCCGATCGGCAGATGACGATCAACGCCCATCAGCACGGTCAGTCCATTATCGAAGGTCACCCGTGTGATCTGCGGCATCGTCGGAACATGGGAGGCTGACGCGGTGGGGGCCGGGCGAGGCGGTTGAATGACGACCGCCGTCATCCGCGTGGGGTCAAGATAGCGCCCCGCCGCCGCCTGGACTTCCTTTTCCGTGACGCGGTTGATCCCTTCCACGTAGCGCTTCGAGAACGCCGGATCGCCGGTCAGCGCCATGGAACTGGCCAGGTCCTCGGCTTTCGACTCAATGGTTTGGTGCCGGAAATAGTAGTCCGCGATCGTCTGCCGCTTGACCTTGCGCAGCTCCTCGGCCGTCACGCCCTCACGAATGACGTCAGCCACAATCGAAAGCGCAGCCTCTTTCGCCTGCGCGCTCAACGCAGGCTCGGTGCGGAAGAAGATCGTGAAGGCCCCGGGATCCAGTGGGGTGTAGTTTGATGCATCGACCGCTTGGGCCAGTTGCTGCTTCCTGACGAGCGCTTCGTAGAGCCGAGAGCTGCGGCCGTGGCCGAGAATACCGGCCAAGACATCCAGGACATACAAATCTTCGTGGGCGAGCCGTGTGCTGGAAAAACCCAGCAGGACATAGGCGGCCTGAACCGGAAGCTCCTCCACGCTCTCTCGGAGGCTCAACTGCGGAGGTTCCTCAGGAGTGATGATCTGATACGGCGATCCCCGCGGCCACCCGCCAAATTGCCGGCGGAGCAGCTCCGGCATGGCCGCAGCATCCAGGTCCCCGACACAGGTGAGGGTGACGTTGTTCGGAACGTACTGCGTCCGATAGAACCCTCGAAGATCCTCCGGGGTCAAGCGCTCGAGGAGCTCCCGATACCCCAAAATCGGATGACGGTAGGGGTGAACCAGGAACTGTCGATTCCAGAACGCTTGGAGCAGCCGGCGATCAGGGTCGTCGCGATTCATCTGGATTTCCGAGACGACGACCTGTCGTTCCTTCGCGAATTCCCCCTCCGGGAAGGTCGCATGCTGCAGGATATCAGCCAACAGGGCGAGGGCTTGCGGGAGGAAGCGCGATTCGACAAACAAGCTGACCCCGGTGAAATCATGGGAGGTGAACGCGTTGATCGTTCCTCCGTATTGACGCACTTCTTGATCGATCATCCCGGGAGGACGCGAGGTCGTTCCCTTGAAGAGCATGTGCTCAATGAAGTGGGTGATCCCGCTGCCGACCAAGGCCCCTTCTCCTCGAAGGCCTCCGCCGATTCGCGCCTCAATGGCGACCAAGGGTTGGCGGTGGTCTTCTTCCCACACCGCCGTCAGCCCATTGTCCAAGGTGAGGGAGGGCATCGCTGAAGCATCAGTGGGGGGCAAAGATTGAGTCGAACGATGAGCCGCCACGGTGCCAGTCTCCAGGGTGAGCCGCAGGAGCGCCGCGGCTAAAATGAGAAGGGGCACGAAGAGGAACACACGACGTCTTCCGATACGTCCACGGAGACTCTCAGAGCGCATGCGACCTTCTGCATCGACGTCCACTTACAGAGCTCGTGCGCGACGGCTGAGCGCTTGTCGTCGCTCGCGACGCTTGCGTTCGCTCGGCTTTTCGTAATGCTTTCTGGCCTTGAGGGTTTTGAGAATGCCCTCTCGCTCGAGCAATCGCTTGAAGCGCCGCAGCGCTTTTTCTAATGTTTCGTGTTCTCGAACCTCAACCCGTGGCATCTTAATCCTTCAATTATAGGACGAGCTCTTCAGAAATTCAAGGGGGACGACGATGGTCTTGGCGGAGTCTTGGAGGGACGGCGGCAAGGGTGGAAACGGGCTTGAGGCGTCAATGATCCTGACGGCCATGTCTTGGAGCGCGGAGGAGGAGACGGAACGCTCCAGGACCACCTGTGGCGAGGTCGCGTGCCCCACGGAATTCAGCACGAACGTCACGGTGATCACCCCTTCGCTCTCGTCCGAGGAGGTCCAGGTTCGCTGATTGGCGGTGCGCTGAATCTGCTCACGAATCGCGCTGAAATAACTCAACAGGACGGGATCGCCCTGAGAGGCTTCCGCGAGATTGCTCAGATCCACCACGGACGTTGGAAGCAGCGACGGGGGTCCCCCGATCCCAAAGACTGCCGACGCGGCCGGCTCGGCGGCTGCCGGAAGGCCGTCCAATCCTCCACCAAGACTCCCCCCACCGACCTGGATATGGTGCGTGGACATCGTCACCTGGGGCAGGCTAGCCGCTCGCGCCGCGAGATCACTCAACGGGACTTGCCGTGGGGTGGCCTCGACGGATGCGCGCTCGTAGACGACGTCCATCGTCTGACGAATCGAGGCATGAGATGCCGTCTTCATCACCATCGCCTGAAGGCCGATGACGACGAGATGGCAGAGGATCGAAAGCCCGAGAGCCCATCGAAACGCTGTGGTGTCGTTAGTCCGCGCCATATTCGCCATGCAACGGCACGAACACGCAACTCGTCATGTCAGTCCGCTCGATCGTTTTGCCGTGTTTCTCCAAGAGGGTCAAGGTCTGCGCCTCCCTGTCCCCCAGGGGAATGACCAGGCGCCCGAAATCCGCGAGCTGATCCAACAGCGGGGGCGGCACGCGAGGAGCCGCCGCCGCCACCATGATCCCGTCATAGGGCGCGCGTTCCTCCCATCCCGGCGAGCCGTTTGCGACGCGCGCATGGACGTTCAGACAACCCAAGGTTTCAAGGCGCCTCTTCGCTTGGTCGGCCAACTCCGGCAGGCATTCGACCGAATACACCTCCAGGCACAACTCCGCCAACACGGCCGTCTGGTAGCCGGAGCCCGTCCCGATCTCGAGCACCCGTTCGTGTCCTTGGAGTCGTAACACCTGGGTCATCAAGGCCGCGATATAGGGCTGGCTGATCGTTTGCCCCGCTCCAATAGGGATGGGATGATCCGCATAGGCTTCATGGTGGAAGGCCGGAGGAACGAAGAGATGCCTGGGAATCTTCAGGAAGGCGCAGAGGAGACGCGAATCCGAAATCCCCCGAGCCTCGAGCTGTTCCGTCACCATGCGCCGACGCTGCTCTTCAAACATCATGAATCACAGATTCCACAGATTGCCACACAGCACGACACCACAGATTACACAGAGACCATGAATGTGAAGATCAGTCGGAGAAAGCGCCAGCCATCGACGAGGGGATGAATATGACTGTGATGGTGATGATAGATCGAGCGCACGGGAAGGGACGCCACAGACCACCTCGCCCTGCGAGCCTTGAGGATGAGCTCTGTTTCTAATTCAAACCGGCAGGCGGACAGTCGCACCGCCTGCAGGAGCGCTCGACGGATCACTCGGAAACCGCATTGCGAATCAGGGATGGCTTGACGCGCGAGGGCCGAGACGATGGCCGACATGACGCCATTGGTCCATCGTCGAATCCTCGGCATGGTCTCTGGACGCCCCAGGCGATGCCCCACGACCATCCCGGCATCGCTGTGGTGGAGCGCGCTCAAGAAGGCGGGAATCTCTGATGGGTCGTGCTGGCCGTCGCTGTCGAGGGTGATGATCGGATCGTAGCCGCCGTGCACGGCAAAGGCGAAACCGGTGCGCAACGCCGCTCCCTTGCCCCGATTGTGGAGGTGACTGATGACCGTCGCCCCCGCGTCAATGGCGAGGCGTGCGGTCTGATCGGTCGATCCGTCGTTGATCACCACCACGTCCAACCCCAACCCTCGAGCCTGACGGACGAGCGGCGCGATCGTGGCCTCGGCGTTATAGCTGGGAATCACGACGCACGATTGAGGAGAGGCGCGTGGGATCATGCGATGGATTGAAACATCAACCATTGTGTGGGAAAGCGACGCACGTATCGCTCGATCACGTGCGCGTAGGCTTGGACGAGCTGCTGCACGTGCCGCTCATCCCATGGCCCTTGGGGCGGCCACAGGGGAGGCTCCATGTAAAAATGGAAGGCACCGGGCGCTTGTCGAATCATGAAGACGGGGACAACCGGTGCGCCGCTGCGCAGACTCAAGACGGCCGGACCTCGAGGCATGAGCCATCGGTGACCGAAGAACTCCACGACGACGCCTTCTGCCCCATAGTCACGATCAGCGACCAACCCTAAGAGGCGGCCCTCGTGCAACGCCCGCAAACATCGTGACGCGGTCTGCGCCCCAAGAGGGATCACGTCCACGCCGCACCGGCGACGTTGGTTGTCAAACAGCCGGTTGACTCGACGATTGGCGTGGGTCAGGGCGACCGCGCTCATCGGGAATCCTGCTCGAGTGAGCGCGACGGCTCCGAGCTCCCAATTCCCGATATGGCCGGTGAGCACCATGCAGCCTGGATGGGCCCGAGCGGCTTCGAGCAGATGATGGTATCCTGTCATCGTGATCACCAGGGGGTGACGGTGGCTACGGAAAAACTCCGCCAGATACCATCCGAAATGATGAAAGACCTCCGTCAGCCTTGGATCATCATCGGTCACAGGGGAGGAGGTCGCCACCGAGAGATTCGACCGAACCACAGCCCGATCGAGAACCGCCCATCGAGCGTGCCACGCCCCCAGATGATGCGCCAACCACCAACAGCCTCCAGCCGACCAGACCGCATTCACCAAGAGCCCCAACCGATACAGCAGATACAACCCCATAGGGCCTCAGAAGGCCTCAGAAGGCAGCCCTCTCGAGCCTTCTCCGGCCTTCTCCGGCCTTCTCCGGCCTTCTAAACATTCAACCATCTGTCCATGATTCGAGAATTCCAAGAGAAGTCGAGCGATGTCAACGGCGGACCGAGGCTTCGCAATCGCCGTGGCGCTGGCTCGAAGACGTTCGAGTCGGTCGGGGTGTCGGAGGAGCTCCGACACCGCGTCTCCCACCGTCTCGGGCTCTCCGAGCTGAATCGCCGCGTGATGCGTCACGAGATAGGCGGCATTGCAGACTTCTTGGCCCGGAATGGGTGAGCTCATCAATAAGGGGAGGCCCTTGGCGAGCGCTTCCGCAGTGGTCAGCCCCCCGGGTTTTGTCATGATCGCCGTGGCAATGCTCATGAGATCGGACACCGTGTCGATATACCCGACCCCCACCACTCGATGGTGAAACGTCTGCCGGCGCAACCACCCGAGCAACGCGTCGTTGGTTCCGGTCACCACGACGAATTGGCACGCGGGGAGGATGCGATCAACACTGCGCAACAGCCCCTGCAAGGGGCCGAACCCTCCCCCGCCTCCCATGATGAGCATCACCGGCTCATCAGGCTTCAACCCGAAACTCCTCAAGACCTCCGCGCGATCAACCGGGTCAAGGAACGCCGGTGAGACGGGAATGCCGTAGACTCGAATCCGCGCGTCCGCGACACCATGCTGACGATAGCGTTCTTTCAGCTCATCGGCCGGAACCACGTAGATGTCCACGGTGTCGTGAAGCCAGTAGATGTGGGGGGCATAGTCGGTCAAGACCGCCATCAAGGGAACCGCCAGACCATGGTGCTGCTTGAAATCCGCCACCATCCCACAGGGAAAGGCTTGGGTACAGGCGATGGCATGCGGTTGGACGGTTTCTAAGAGCTGGCGCAGCTTGCGAGCGTGGTAGCGATGGAGGAGCCCTCGGAGGTGCCGGACGCGCTTGTGGATGGCCGGATTGTCATAGAGATATTCCCACACGTCGGGATAATGACGGATCAAGGACATGTAGGACCGCATGATCGCCGACCGGACCACGCGGCTGGTGTAATCGAAGGCATCCACATTGATGACGTGGACGGCGGGATCGAGATGACGCAAGGCCTGGGCGATCGCGCGGCTGGCATGATGATGCCCGGAGCTCGTCGTCACATGCATGAGCAGAATACGACGTGCACTCATCGCTCACGGGGATCGGGGGATCAGGAAATCAGGGGACCAGGTCACCCGATAACCTGATCTCCGGATATCCCGAATCCTAATCCTCCATGCGGAGGACGCGCTCAATGCGCGCGACGGCGGTTCGCAATCTGGCTTCAGGCTCGACCAGCGCGAAGCGGACAAAGCCTTCTCCACACTCCCCAAACCCGCTGCCTGGAGCCGCCACGACCCCTGCCTCCTGCATGAGCAATGTGGCGAATTCCAAGGACGTCAGGGCGCTGAACTTCAGAGGAATCTTCGCCCAGACGTAGAAGGTGCTCTTGGGGAGCGGGGTGCTCCAGCCGATGCGCTTCAGTCCTCCGACGAACACATCGCGACGCCTCCGATACAAGTCCACCGCGCGCTTCACGCAATCCTGCGGCCCCGAAAGGGCTTTGATGGCCGCCCATTGCACCGCGCGAAAGATGCCGAAATCCACGTAACTTTTCGTTTTGGCCAGCGAGGCGAGGATGTCGCGATTCCCCACCGCAAAACCCAGGCGCCAGCCCGCCATGCAGTAGGACTTTGACAAGGTGTGGAACTCAACCGCAACCTGCCTGGCCTCCGGAACCTGCAAGATGCTGGGAGCCGACGCCCCGTCGTAGATAAAGTCCGAATAGGCGAAGTCATGCACGATCATCAGGCGGCGCTGGGCCTTCGCCCAATCAACCGCCTCGTGGAAGAACCGCTCGTCAACGGTCGCCGTCGTTGGATTGTGCGGATAGCTCAGGAACAGCATCTTCGACATCTTCAAGACGTCCCGATTGATCGACTTGAGGTTCGGGCGATATCCCTGTTCTTCATGCGTCGGGATGTTGTACAAGATCCCCCCGGCCATGATCACGCCGTTGAAATGAACCGGATAGGCCGGATTGGGCACGAGGGCAATATCATCATGATTCAGAAACGCGAGAGACAGATGCGCGATCCCCTCTTTCGAACCGATCAAGGGTAACACCTCCGTCTTGGGATCGAGCGTGACGTGGAATTTCTTGACGTACCATTGGGCGATGGCTTCCCGCAATCGGCGCTCCGCCTCCCCGTCAGGTCGGGAATAACGGTGATTGACCGTCAACCGGGCCTCCTGGCAGAGTGCCTCGACCACATGGCGGGGCGTTGGCACATCCGGATTCCCCATCCCCAGATCGATGACGTCCACCCCTCCGGCGCGGGCTTGCGCCTTGAGATCATCGAGGATGGTAAAGAGATAGAGGGGCAACCGTTTGAGCCGATTCGCCTCTTGAAAGAGCCGACGTTCGTTCCGTTTCATTTCCAACGCCTGGCGTTTGCGCAGGTGACGTTGGATCCGTCGAATAGACGGATGGATGATGTGCGATGCGCGCGTCATGATTCCCTGCTCTCCTGGTTCCGTGATCTCCTGATCTCCTGATCCCCCGTCAACGCATCAACCGCATGATAGGAACTACGGACAAAGGGACCGGCTTTCACCCACTGAAATCCGGCGTGATAGGCCAGCGCCTCGTACGCGGCAAATCGTTCAGGGCTCAGATACTCGACCACCGGCAGATGCTGCGGCGTCGGCCTGAGATATTGTCCCAGGGTCAGGTGCGTACATCCAACCGCCGCTAATTCATCACATGTCTGACGCACTTCTTCCTCCTCTTCCCCGCAACCGAGCATGAGGCTGGACTTGATCAGCGTCCGTCCCGACAGCTCTCGCGCGACACGCAAGACTCCGAGCGAGCGCCGGTACTCGGCCTGCGGCCGCAGGGTCTTGGACAATCGCTCCACCGTTTCAACATTATGAGCGAACACGTCCGGGTGAACCGACATCACGTCGGCGATCAGCTCGATGCGGCCGTGAAAATCCGGCACCAACACCTCCACGGTGACTCCGGGATTGCGCGCACGCACCGCTTGAATCACTCGCACAAACTGCCCTGCCCCTTCGTCAGCCAGGTCATCCCTGGCGACCGATGTGATGACGACATGGATGAGCCCAAGCCGCTTGACCGCCTCAGCCACCCGATCAGGTTCCGTGACGTCAACCGTCCGCGGACGCCCATGCGCCACAGCGCAGAAGCGACAACTGCGGGTGCAGCGATCGCCCAGGATCATGAAGGTGAGCTGCTGCTGCCCCCAGCATTCCTGCCAATTCGGACAGAGGGCTTCTTCGCAGACGGTGGTCAGCGCCAACTCCTGAAGGAGCGAGCGCACCATCCGCCGCGTGCCGTCAGACGAGAACTGTTGTTTCAACCACTCCGGATAGTGTCTCATATCCGCTTCGCGGAGTTTACAGTTAACAGTTTACGGTGAACAGTCCAATCCCTGTAAACTGTACACTGTTCACTGTACACTCGCGTACCGATTTACAGGTGCGCGATAATCGCATCCGTCATCTCGCGCGTCCCCACCGCGGTGGGATCATCGCGGGTCGGCTTGAGATCGTACGTCACAGCCTTCCCCTCGCGCAAGACAGCCCGCACCGCCATCTCAAGTCGCTCGGCCGCCTCCCGCTCACCGAGGTACTCCAAGAGCATGACGCCGGAGAGGATCATGGCCGTAGGATTGACGTTGTTCATGCCCTGATATTTCGGCGCGCTGCCATGGACCGCTTCAAAGACGGCGATGCGATCGCCCACATTCGCGCCCGGGGCGACCCCCAAGCCCCCGACGAGCCCTGCGCATAAATCTGACAGGATATCGCCGTAGAGATTCGGCAGCACCAAGACGTCGAACTCGCGCGGCCGGAGGACCAACTGCATGCAGGTCGCATCCACCAGGCGATCCTCGAACGCCACCCGTCCTTCGTACGCCGTGGCGAGGCGACGCGCCGTCTCCATGAACAACCCGTCCGTGTATTTCATGATATTCGCTTTGTGGACGGCGGTCACCTTCTTGCGATGGTGGGCCAGCGCATACTCAAACGCGGCCTTGACGATCCGTTCCGAGGCGGCGGCTGAGATCGGCTTAATGCTCAGGGCCGCATCGTCCCGCAACGGTTCCTTGGTGAACCGCTTGAGTTGTTGAACCAGCGCGGACGCCTCAGATGACTGCGCCGCGAATTCAATCCCCGCGTAGAGGTCTTCGGTGTTTTCGCGCACGATGACAAGATCAACCCCCGGCCGGGCCGAGGGCACCCCTTCATAGGAACGGCACGGACGCAGACAGGCATAGAGATCCAATTGTTTGCGCAGGGCCACATTGACGGATCGAAACCCTTTCCCGATGGGGGTGGTAATCGGAGCTTTGATCGCGACGCCAACCTCTCGAATGGCCTGAAGCGTCTCTTCGGGAAGCGGCGTACCATGCTTCGCAATGGCCGCTTCGCCGGCGATGCACTCCACCCAGGAGAACGCCACCCCTGTCGCGTCGAGGCATCGTCGAGCGGCCCACGCGACTTCAGGGCCGATCCCATCACCCGGAATGAACACGATCCGATGAGTCACGAAGTCACCGATGGTATCGTATTTCGTATATCGTATGTCGTATTTCGTGTAAATGGATCACGAAATACGATTCACGAGATACGAGATACGGGTTTCTGGAGCCATTGTTTCAACCGCTTCAGGGCCTGGTCAATCGTCTCAAGCGACGCCGCAAAACTGAACCGGACGTGGGAAGCCGACCCGAAGCCTTCGCCCGGCACTACGGCAATCAGCGCTTCCTCCAACCACCGACGAGCGACGGCGTCAGCAGGGGCCGAGAGCCGACTGACGTTGCACCAGGCATAGAACGCGCCGTCCGGCATCGTGCAAGACAGCCCTGGCAGCGCATTGAGCCCGTTGACCAAATGATCCCTCCGTCGTTGAAACTCCGTCACCATCCGCCTGACGTCAGCTTGATCACCGGTCAGCGCCGCCAGCGCGGCATACTGGCTGATGGAGGTCGGGTTGGAGGTCGAATGGCTCTGGAGCGCAGTCATGGCATCGATGACGTTCTTTGGGCCCGCCGCGTAGCCGATGCGCCAACCGGTCATCGCGTAGGTCTTCGACACCCCATTGACAAGGATGGTCCACTCGATCGCCTTGGGGTTCTCCTGAACAATTGAACGAACCGAGGCCGGAGGAAAGACAAGTTGATCATAAATTTCATCGCTGATCACAAAGACCCGGCGCGCCAACGCCAGTTCTGACAAGGCCCTCAACCGCTGAGGTTCGATCACCGCCCCTGTGGGATTGGACGGACTGTTCAGGATCAACGCCTTCGTGTTTGGGGTGATGGCGGAGCTCACGGCAGAAGGATCCGGTTGGAAATGTTCCTCTTCTCGCGTGGTGATCAGCACGGGTTTCGCGCCTGCGAGACTGACCAAGGGCAGATAACTGACCCAATACGGGCTGAAGACCAGCACTTCATCGCCGGGATCACAGAGGACTTGCAGGGCGTTATACAGCGCGTGTTTGGCGCCGACGCAGACCATGACCTCGGGTGGAGCGTACTTGACGGGGTCACCAAGGCGCCGATGGAGATCGTTGGCGATGGCTTGCCGTAATTCCAGAATGCCGGCCGCCGGCGTGTATTTCGTGCGGTTGTGTTCAATCGCGTCAACGGCGGCGCGTTGAATGTGATCGGGGGTGGGAAAATCCGGCTCCCCGGCCGTGAAATCAAGAACCGGTTTCCCCTCTTTGACTAACGCGCGGGCGCTGGCCGCGAGGGCAAGGGTGGGAGAGCTTGCGACGCCCCGGAGACGATCAGCAATCACGAAATGGATTCCCCTTTCGTCTTTCGGAACAATCCACGAATCCCCTCGAAGAACTTCTTCTGGGGCTTCTTCACCGGCGGTGCGGAAGGTTGAGCGTGAGGAGGTTCGGATGCTTTGCGAATGGCAGGCGTCTCAACCGGTCGTTGGGTCAGCTCAAGGAGCGCTTGCGGCGCGCCATCCCCTGCGCGTGGCGCGAGGCGGATGACGCGGGTATAGCCTCCCTGCACCGTCGCGCATCGGGGAGCGATCTCAGCAAAGAGTTGCTTCACCAACGAACGATCTTGAAGGAGATCAAAGGCCGCTCGACGCGCGTGGACGCTGCCTTCCTTGCCCCACGTAATCAGGCGATCCGCCACCCGTGAGGTTTCTTTCGCCTTGGCCACGGTCGTCCGGATGCGTCCATGGCGAAGGAGATTCTTCGCCATGTTGGCCAGGAGTGCCGCGCGCTGCTCAGAGCCGCGTGAGAGTCGACGACCGCCCCTGGCGTGACGCATCAGCTCGAGACCACGCTTTTCACCTGGTCAGGCAGCTCCATGCCCAACGAGAGGTTCATGCTTTTCAGGAGCTCATCGATTTCCGCCAGGGATTTTTTCCCAAAGTTGCGATATTTCAAGAGTTCTTGGGAGTTTTTCTGGACCAGATCCGCCATGGTGTGGATCTTCGCTTCTCGAAGGCAGTTGGCCGATCGCACGGAGAGCTCAAGTTCGGTGATCGGTGTGCGCAACTTCTCGATCAATTCGTCGCTCACGGTCGCAGCGCCCTCTTCATCCTCCGGCTCATCGGGCAAGGCGCCGAAATTGACGAACAGATCCAAATGACGCTGCAAGATATTCGAGGCATAGAGCATGGCATCCTTGGGCCCCATGGCGCCGCTCGTCCACACCTCAAAGATGAGTCGATCATAGTCGGTGACCTGTCCCACACGGGTATCCTCCACGGTGAAATTCACCCGTTTGACCGGAGAGAACGCCGCATCCAAGGGGAGGACACCGATGGGTTGATGTTCACCGCGGTGCCGTTCAGCCGGGACATAGCCACGACCCCGATGAACCTCCAGCTCCATCCGGAATTTTCCCGACTTGGTGAGCGTGCACAGGTGGAGGTCCGGATTGACGATCTCCACGGTCTCGTCAACCGTCAAATCTCCGGCCGTCACTTCGCCTTTCTTGTCCCGCTCCAACACGACGGTCTTGGGTTGGCGACTATGCGATCGAAGGACGAGCTGTTTCACATTGAGGACGAGCTGTGTCACGTCTTCCAGAATACCGGGGATGCTGGTGAATTCATGCAGCACCCCGTCAATCTTCAACGAGGTGACCGCCGCTCCCTCGATGGAGGAGACGAGGGTCCGCCGGAGGCTGTTGCCGATGGTCACCCCAAAACCCCGCTCAAACGGCTCCGCGATGAATTTCCCATAGGTCTCGGTCAACGTCGACTCCTCGCAGACCAATTTCTTCGGCATGGCGAAATCCCGCCATCGTGCTCCCATCAACCATCCTCCTTTGCTCTCCGAGCTCGCCTCTGCGAAGCGTTGACTTCGCTACGGCGCAGCAGGGCTTCGGAGAAACCTCTGCGAAGCCTTCGCGTAGCAGGCCTCGCTGTTATTTGGAATACAACTCAACGATCAACTGTTCCTGGATCGGCAACGCCATATCGTCTTTCTGCGGCGGGCGCACCACCAGCCCTTTCAACTGCGCGTGATCGACCTGAAGCCAGGCCGGAACCGTTCGATCTTTGGTCACGTCAAGATTGCGTTTCACCCGAGCGACCCACCCGTCCGCGGAGGACGAGACGTGAACGACGTCACCGACCTTGACCTCATACGACGGCACGTCGACGACGCGACCATTGACGGTGACGGCCCGATGGCGAACAATCTGACGGCCCTCGTTGCGCGATGTGGCGAACCCCAGGCGAAACGTCACGTTGTCGAGTCGACGTTCCAGTTGTTCCAAGAGCATTTGACCGGTGACACCCTTGGTTTTTTGAGCGATCTTGAAGTACCGTTTGAACTGCCGCTCCAACACGCCGTAGAGCCGCTTGGCTTTCTGTTTTTCACGCAACTGCACCCCGTAGTCGGACAGCTTCACGCGGCCCTGCCCATGCTGCCCGGGAGCATAGGAGCGTTTCTCGAGCGGGCACTTCTGGGTGTAACACTTCATCCCTTTCAAGAACAGCTTCAGGCCTTCCCGGCGACACAGACGGCACGACGGTCCAACGTATCGGCCCATCAGACACGTCTCCGCTTCGGTGGACGACAACCGTTGTGCGGGATCGGCGTCACGTCTTTGATGACCGTCACATTCAGCCCAGCCTGCTGGAGCGCGCGAATCGCAGACTCCCGCCCCTGGCCTGGACCCTTGACCCACACCTCGACTTCCTTGATACCCATCTCAAGGGCTTTTTTTGCCGCGTTGGACGCGGCGACTTGGGCGGCATAGGGTGTGGATTTTCTCGAGCCATGGAATCCACTCGACCCTGCGGTACCCCAGCAGAGGGCGTTGCCTTGACGATCGGTAATGCTGACGATGGTGTTGTTGAAGGTCGCCAGCACGTGGGCGATCCCTTGAGGCGAAGCGGCTCGTTTCTTCGTCCGAGGTTTTCGAGGCGTCGCCGGTGTCGCTGTGGCCATGATGTGCTCTTTCTCCTTATGCTTTCGCAGCAGCCGTCGACGCCGCCGGCCTCGCGGTGGTCGGCTTCTTCCGCACCCCCACCCGAGGACGAGGCCCCTTGCGCGTCCGAGCATTCGTCCGCGTGCGTTGCCCACGAACCGGCAGACCCCGCTTGTGCCGAGACCCCCGATAGGAACCGATATCAATCAGTCGTTTGATGTGTCCGGCGATCTCCCGTCGAAGATCTCCCTCGACACGATGCCGAGACTGAATCAGTTGCGCCAGCTTGGCAATCTCTTCGTCATTGAGATCGTTGGCCCGTTTGTTCGCATCGATCTGGGTTTCCCGCAGCAGGTTGTTGGCTCGAGAGCGCCCGATCCCGAAGAGATACGTGAGCGCAATGTCGATTTTCTTGTCTCTTGGTAAATCGATTCCCACAATTCTTGGCATTCGCTCGTCGCTACGCTCCTCGCAGTGAACAGTCTACACGTTTACAGTTGACAGTCCCATCCCTGTCAACTGTACACTGTGAACTGTTAACTTCCTTCAGCCTTGCCGTTGTTTGTGCTTCGGATTGTCGCAAATCACCCGGACGATCCCCTTGCGCCGAATCAGCTTGCACTTGTGACACGCCCGTTTCACAGACGCTCTGACTTTCATCACACCGATCTCCAATTATTCCAGTTGAGTCAGGACTTCGGGCTCGCAGTCGGTCACGGCGACCGTATGTTCGAAATGGGCCGAGAACGAGCGATCTTTCGTCACGGCAGTCCAACCGTCTGGAAGCACCTCGACCTCGCAGCCTCCCATCGTCACCATCGGCTCGATGGCCAACACCATCCCCGGTTTGAGCCGCGGTCCTTGATGAGGGAGGCCATAGTTGGGAATGGGCGGGTCTTCGTGCAGCGCCCGTCCGATCCCATGTCCGACAAAATCCCTCACGACGGAAAACCCCTCTCGTTCCACCGTCTGTTGCACCCTGGAGGAGAGGTCGGACAGCCGGTTGGGCGGCTTCGTCATGGCGATCGCCTGATCCAACGAACGCTTCGTGACCTCGAGTAAACGACTCGCTGAGGGTGACAGGCTGCCAATCCCCACCGTCATCGCGGCGTCCGCGTAAAACCCGTCCACTTTCGCTCCGGCATCAACGCTCACCAAATCGCCCTCTCGGATGGTCCGCTCTCCCGGAATCCCATGGACGACTTCTTCATTGACCGAGACGCAAATCGTGGCAGGAAATCCTCGATAGCCCAAGAAGGCTGGCTCCGCCCCGGATGATCGCAGGAACTTCACGGCTTCCTCATCGAGGTGCTTGGTCTTCATGCCCGGAGCGACTCGATGCGCAAGATAGGCGAGCAACCGTGCCACCACCTGACCCGCCTTGCGCATCCGCGCGATCTCTTCATGTGTTTTGAGCTCGATCATACCGCTATTTTTTCAACCAACCCCGTTGCTGCATCAGCCGTTGGACGCGCTGGAATACCCGCACAGCGCCCCCGCTGCCGCTCACGCGATAGAGCCGGTGGTGTTGCCGATAGAAGTCGAGCAGTGGTGTTGCCTGCGCCCGATCAATCACCAATCGCTTCGTGATCGTGTTGACCTGATCGTCCTTCCGAACAATCAAGGTTCCTCCGCACGCATCGCACACGCCGCTCCGCCTTGGGCGCATGGTTCGAATGTGATAGTTGCTCCCGCAGCGGCTGCAGACTCGACGGCCGCTCAGTCGCGCAATGAGCAGCGGGGTGGGGCAGTCCAGATAGATCGCTCCATCGAGAGCCAGCCCACGGTCGCTCAGAAAAGCCTCAAGCCCTTTCGCTTGACCGACGGTTCGAGGAAACCCGTCCAACGCCAACCCCCGCCCCTTCCGCCGCCTGGCCAATTGTCCCGCCATGACGCTCACCACAAGCTCATCAGGCACGAGGCGCCCGGACGTGACGAAGCGATTGACCGTCTTGCCCAAGCTCGTCTTGCGGCGAATCTCGTCGCGAAAGATCTCCCCCGTCGAGACGTGCGCGAGTCCGAGCTCTTTTTCAAGGATCCCCGCCAACGTGCCTTTTCCGGCTCCTGGCGGACCCAACAACACCAATCGTAAGCTCACGAGAAGTGATTGAGTGATTGGGTGATTGAGTGATGAAGAGAAAGCACGTGAAGCGCATAATCACCTAATCTCTTAATCACCTCATCACCTCGTGGTTACGAACGGCGGGCGCGAAGCCGGCCGTGCTTCATGAAGCCCTCGTAGTGGCGCATCAAGAGGTGCGACTCGATCTGTTTCATGGTATCCAGCGTGACCCCGACGACGATCAGCAGGCTGGTCCCTCCGAAGAAGCTCGCCACGCGAGGGGGGATTTTCATCCATGCCATGAGGACGTCAGGAAAGATCGCAATGGCCGTCAGGTAGATGGCGGCGATAAAGGTCACCCGCGTGAGAATCCCATCGAGATGTTCGACCGTGGCCTGTCCCGGACGAATGCCGGGGATGAACGCCCCCACCTTCTTCATCTGCTCCGAGGCGTCAAGGAACTGGTGCGCGGTGATCGCCGTGCAGAAGTACGTGAAAAACATGATCAAGATGGCGTAGATCAGGTTAAAAGCCACTGAGGTCCTTGAGAACCAATCGGCAAGACCCCGCAACTGCGGAATGAACCCGGCCACCTGAATCGGAAAATACAACAACGACACGGCAAAAATGATTGGCAGGACGCCGCCCGTATTCACCTTGAGCGGCAAATACGTGCTTTGGCCGGAGAACACTTTGCCGCCGACCACGCGACGCGCATATTGCACGGGAACGCGCCGCTGACCCTGTTCGACGAAGATGACGACAAACACGACAAAGACAAACACCGTCAGCATGAAGATCACCGCAAGAGGTGCGAGGGGATTCTCGTTGAAAGCTCCAGGCCCCAAACGCATCCCGATGTCTCGGACGGCCAGGGGGATGCGGCCGACGATGGAGGCCGTCATCAACAGGCTCATCCCGTTGCCAATCCCCCGTTCGGTAATCTGCTCGGCCAACCACATGATCATCGCCATGCCGGAGGTCATGGTCAGAATCGTCAACAGACGGAACCCAACGCCCGGATACAACACGATCTGGGCGTGGAACTGCGCAGGGATCGCTTTCTCCAGCAGCATGGCATACATGAACGAGTTGACGACGGCCAGCAGCACCGTGGCATACCGAGAATATTGATGGAGCTTCCGATAGCCTGTCGGCCCTTCCTTGCGAAGCCGTTCCAACGAGGGGAGGGCGGTCGCCAGCAGCGTCTCCACGATGATCGTCGCGCTGATATACGGCATGATGCCCAGCGCAAAGACCGTCGCGTGGGAGAGCGCGCCCCCCGTGAACATATCCAAGAGATTCAACAGGCCTCCGCCGGTGGCCTGAGCCAACTCATCGAAGATTCGCCCCAGCTCCTTGCCGTTAATCCCAGGGGTGGGTATGAAGATCCCCACTTCATAGATCGCGAGCATTCCAAGGGTGAAGAGAATCCGCCGGCGTAACTCAGGGATCTTCCACGCATTGCTTAACGCGCTGAGAAGTCTAAACATCGGGTTATCGGGCTATCTGGTGATCGGGATATCAGGTCACCTGATTCCCTGATCTCCTGATTGCTTGATCTCCTGATTGCCGAGTGGTATCAACTCGAGCGATCCGCCCGCCCCAACGACCTTGGCTTTCGCGGATTCACTGCTTTTGTGCACCGCAATGGTCAACCGCTTTGAAAGCGTCCCCTCCCCCAGCAGCTTCACCCAAGCGGAAGCGTCCTTAATCACACCTGACTCTTCGAGCGCCTGGGGGGTCACGCGCGTCCCGTCAGGAAATCGGTTGAGCTGCTCGACGTTGACGTGAATCCGCACGGGTTCTCGACCCGTGGCTTTCCGACGAAACCCGCGCTTGGGAATCTGCCGAATCAGGGGAGTGCGTCCTCCCTCAAAGCCGGGGCGCTTGCCTGATCCGGTGCGAGCCCGTTGGCCCTTCTGGCCTCGGGTGGACGTCTTCCCATGACCGGAACCAATCCCCCGACCGACGCGCTTGCGCCGCTTGAACGCCCCGGGCACTCGTGGCAATGACGCAATATCCATATTCTGGGTATCAGGTTATCAGGATACCGGGTGATCTGGTTCCCCGATCCCCTGATGTCCTGGTCTCCTGATCATCCGATTTCCTCGACGATGAGCTTGCGCCGCTGTTGGAAGGCTTCGTAGGTTTGCAAGGTCATCAATCCTTTGAGTGTGGCTTTCGCCAGATTGACGGCATTGGTTGAGCCAAGGCTCTTCGTGAGAATATCTCGAATCCCCGCGGCCTCACACACGGCGCGAACCGCCCCGCCGGCGATGAGGCCGGTTCCGGGACTGGCGGGCTTCAACAAGACCTTCGAGGCGTCGAACTCGCCAAGCACATCATGCGGAATGGTGCCTCCCTTCAGAGGAATGGCGACCATGGCGCGCTGCGCTTTGAGGAAGCTCTTGCGAATGGCATCCGCGGCTTCGTTGGCTTTCTCCAGCGCCACCCCCACCCGGCCCTGCCCGTCACCGATGACGGTCAGCGCCCCAAAGGACAAGCGCTTGCCCCCCTTGTGGACCTTGGCCACACGGTTGATGCTGATCAACTTCTCAATGAATTTGGATTGTTGTCCGGTCTGTGCCATCTGGGCTCTAGAACTCCAATCCTGCTTGACGGGCGGATTCAGCAAACGCTTTCACGCGCCCGTGATACTGGTAGCCGCCCCGATCAAAGACGACCCGCTTGATCCCGTGCTTCAACGCCTCAGCCGCCACCGCTTGACCCAACCGCTGCGCCGCCTCGATCGTTCCCCCGCTCCGAGTCTCCTTGCGAAAGGCTCCAGCACGCGTGGAGCAGCCCATGAGCGTCTTGCCCTCAAAGTCATTGACCAGTTGGGCGACCAGGTGCTTGTGGCTTCGGAAGACGGAGAGCCGCGGCCGTTCTGGAAAGCCGGCGAGGCGCTTTCGAATTCGTTGGTGTCGGTGACGGCGATTGGCGGCTCGGTCCATCATGGTTCGATTGCACTCACCATGACCCTGCGCATGGTCGAAGGGTCGACTGGGTCATTTTGCCATGGCTCCCTTGGCGCCGGTCGCCGCCTTCCCGGCTTTGCGTCGGATGGTTTCTCCCGCGTAGCGGATCCCCTTGCCTTTATACGGCTCGGCCGTTGCCACAGCCCGAATATTCGCGGCCATCTGTCCGACGAGCGCTCGATCAACGCCTTTGACGATCACGGTGGTCGGCTTTGGCGTCTCCACGCTCACGCCTTGTGGAATGTCGATGAGGACGGGGTGAGAAAAGCCCACATAGAGATTGAGTTGTTTCCCCTGAGCCTGCGCCCGATAACCCACCCCGCTGATTTCCAGCTCCTTCGTAAAACCCTCCGTCAAGCCTTTGACGGCGTTCGCTGCCAGCGCTCGATACAACCCGTGAAGCGCCCGGGTGGGTTTCAAGTCGTTCGCCCGTTGAAACTGCAACGTTCCCTCCTTGACGGCGGCTGATAACTCAGCCGGCAAGGTGAATGACAACGCTCCCTTGGCGCTTTCAAATGCCACGGTGGCTCCGCTCACGGCGACGTTCACGCCTGAGGTCACAGCAATCGGTGCTCGTCCAATTCTCGACATGGTGAGTTACCAGACGTACGCAAGGATTTCGCCGCCGAGGCGCTGCCGACGCGCTTGATGATCGGTCATCAGCCCTTTGGAGGTGCTGATCACGGCTCGACCCAATCCTCGCAGGACCCTCGGAAGCTCATCCGCGCCGGCATACCGACGATACCCGGGCTTCGACACTCTGGCCATGTGGACAATCGCCGGCGTCTTCTCCGGCCCATATTTCAAATAGACCCGAAGCTGTTGACGGGGCGCTTGGCCCACCGGTTTGAAATTTCGAATAAACCCCTCGTCTTTCAAGAGCACCAAGAGCCGTTGGATCATCTTCGACGCCAACACCTCGACGCTGGGATGCCGCGCACTTGAGGCATTTCGAATCTTCGTCAGGGCATTGGCAATCGGATCAATCGCGCTCATGGTTCGACTCGCTTCCGCTCGCTCACCATTCCTACCAGCTCGCTTTCGTGACGCCGGGAATGGCGCCGCGCCAGGCTTGCTCGCGAAAGCACATCCGGCAGAGACCAAATCGTCTGTAGTAGCCTCGACGGCGACCGCATCGCGAACAGCGGTTGACCTTCCGCGCGGAAAACTTGGGAGGCCGCTTCGCCTTCTCAATCCATGAGGTCTTCGCCATGGGCTAGCCTGTTCGCCCTTTCTCAAGCGGCAATCCATACGCTTCCAACAAGGCCCGCGCTTCCTGGACGGTGTTCGCCGTCGTGACGAACGTCACATCCATCCCGAGGGGATAATGCACCTCGTCAAGCCGCAGCTCAGGGAAGATCGTCTTATCCTGGATGCCGAAACTGTAGTTGCCTCCTTGGTCGAACCCCTGAGAGGACAGGCCCCGGAAGTCTCGAACCCGCGGCAACACCATCACAATGAGCCGCTCGAAAAACTCGTGCATGCGGCGGCGGCGCAACGTCACCTTGCATCCGACCGGATCACCCTCCTTGATCTTGAAATTCGAAATCGCCGTCTTCGCCCGTGTGATGATCGGTCGTTGCCCGGTGATGAGCGCGGTATCGCGTTGCGCCTCTTCCAAGACTTTCGCCTCATGAGCCGCTTCGCCGCAGCCGACATTGACCACGATTTTCGTCAGCCGAGGAACCGCCAATCGGTTGCGATAGCCGAAGCGTTTCTGCAGCAATGGCACAATCTCGTTGGCGTAGCGTTGAGCCAACTGCGGCACCACAGAGGCCACAGATGACTTCACAGATGACACAGAAGGTTTCTCTACCACAGATCGCACAGACGACTTCTCTGTGTTATCTGTGGCGCGATGTGCTTTCATCTGTGTGCTCTCGCTGCGTTAGAGGGTTTCCCGGCACTGCTTGCAGACACGACGTTTTTCATTTCCTTCCACCTGGAAGCCGACTCGCGTCGGCTTGCTGCAGCGAGGACATACCAAGGCCAACCGATCGAGCGGCATCGGAGCCTCTCGACGGATCACGCCGCTCTGTTGATCCGTTCGCGTGCGCCGCTCGAAGCACGTGACCAGATTGAGTTGTTCGACCAGGGCGCTGCCCTCATCGGGCATCACGCGCAGGATCTTCCCGCGCTTGCCTCGATCCTTCCCGCTGAGCACCGCAACCGTATCACCCTTTTTTAATCTTGCCATTTTCTAGCGTTCAGCGTTCAGCGTGTAGCGGATAGGAGTGGATGGCGTCGCCCGTTTTTCCTCTACGCTCCACGCTGTACGCTATGCGCTCCTCTTTCAGACCACTTCGGGAGCAAGCGAGATAATCTTCATAAATTGCCGCTCGCGCAGTTCCCGCGCGACCGGCCCAAAAACCCTCGTTCCCCTCGGGTTGCCCTGGTTATCGATCAAGACCACCGCATTAGAGTCAAACTTCAGCCAGGTGCCGTCAGGACGGCCCATGGGGGCTTTCGTCCGCACGATCACCCCGCGAATCACTTCCCCTTTTTTAATCATCGCTTCGGGATCGGCCTCTCGAACATTCGCGGTGATGACATCGCCGACCGTCGCCGTCAGCTTGTTCGATCGACCCAGCACGCCGATACAGGAGACCATCTTGACGCCGGTGTTGTCGGCCACGGCGAGCTGCGTCCGCATCATGATCATGGTTCGACTCGCTTCCGCTCGTCCCTCGACCTTGCTCGGGATCCTGAGCCTGTCGTGGTTCGACCATGCTCACCACGATCCTGAGCATGTCGAAGGATCGAATGGGTCATCCGGACACCTGAGATCCTCGCCGAAGAATCTCGACGAGACGCCACCGTTTGTCTTTCGACAACGGACGGGTCTCCATGATCTTGACGTAGTCGCCGATCTTCGCGCTATTCGTCTCGTCATGCGCTTTGAAGTTCGTCGCCCGACGCACGACTCGTTGATACGTCGGATGTTGGACGAGGCGGTCGACGCGAATCACGATCGTCTTCTGCATGCGATTGCTCACCACGGTGCCCAACCGAACCTTCCGCGTCTGTGTCCTCTGCGACGCGCTGTGCTCTGTGGTCTCCGTGGTGTTAGGTTCTTGCATCGGTGGTCTCTGTGGTTCTCTGGCGTTGCACGGTGAGCGTTCTGGCGATCTGCCTGCGCACATCACGAATCCGATGCGGTTGCTCGGAGCTGCCGTGAGCGGATTTGATCCGCAGATCACGCAATTCCTGGCGCAATTGAACGGCCTTGGCGGCTAGCTCGGCCGCCGGCAGAGCGCGCAATTCGTTCAGTCGTGCCGAGCGATTCATCAGGTCGCTATCCCTGCTTTCCGAGACACGAAGCACGTGCGGAGGGGCAATTTGTACGAAGCCAGACGCAAGGCATCCTTGGCCAACACCTCCGGGACCCCTTCGACTTCAAGAAGAATCCGTCCGCGTTTCACGACGGCAACCCAGTGATCGACCAGGCCTTTCCCGGCTCCCATGGTTTTCTCTTGGCCGTGACTCGTCACCGGTTTGTCAGGGAACATGCGAAGCCACAGCTTCCCTCCACCCAAGGCCCGGCTGATGGCCACACGAGCCGACTCGATCTGCGAGGCCTTGATCCAACCGTTGCCCAATGCCCGCAACCCGAATTCGCCGAAGGCCAACGTCGTTCCCCCCTTGGCGATGCCCCGGCGTTTCCCGCGTTGGGCTTTGCGATATTTGACACGTTTCGGAAGTAGCAATCCCATTAGCCTACCACCGCTGATGGAATGGACGGGCGGTCTTCCGCCTGAGGCTTCATCGGGATGATGTCGCCCCGATACACCCATACCTTGACGCCGATACAGCCGGCGGTCGTATGGGCGGTCGACGCCCCGTAATCGATATCCGAGCGAAACGTCCCGAGGGGGACCTTGCCTAAGCGGTAGGTTTCTTGGCGTTTCATCTCCGAGCCTCCCAACCGACCGGCGCAGATGACTTTGATCCCTTTGCCGCCGGCTTCCATCGCCTGCTGCATGGCCCGCTTCATGGCCCGTCGGTGGGCAACGCGCTTGGCCAATTGGAAGGTGATGGAATCGGCAATGAGTTGCGCCTCAATGGAAGGATTCGTGATCTCAAGGTAATCCATCTTCAGTTGTTTCTGAGTCCCGATGATCTGTTGCACCGTCTCCTGGAGGCGCTGAATATTTTCGCCACGGCGGCCGATCAACACGCCGGGACGGGCCGTGTGGATCGCGATCCGCACGCGATCGGGCGAGCGCTCGATCTCAACCCGGGAGACCGCGGCGGACGCCAGCTCCTCGTGCAACATATCTCGGATGGCGAGGTCCTCGGCAATGTAGGCTCGAAACTGCTGCTTTGACGGCGCAAACCAGCGCGAGTTCCACGTCCGATGCAAGCCGATGCGCAGACAAATCGGATTAACCTTTTGACCCATCTCACTTCTTTCCCTTTTCTAACTCTACGGTGATGTGCGCCGTCGGCTTATGGATGCTCACGGCGCGACCGAAGGCGGCCGCCCGGAACCGTTTCCAGGAGGGCCCTCCGTCAGCCGCCAACCGCGTGATGACCAGTTGGTCCTCCGCGAGGGCCGGATTCGCTTGCCGCGCGTTCGCCACGGCCGAGATGATGGCCTTCATGAGCGGTTTGCACGCGCGACGATTCGTGGCACGCAAGATGCTCAGGGCCTGCACCACGCTGCGCCCGCGAATCGGGCCCATCACGTAGCGCACCTTCCTCGGTGACATGCGTACATATTTAATAACCGCTTTGGCAAGCATATTAGCGGATAGCGTGGAGCGGATAGCGGATAGGATAAAACTATTTTTGACTTTTCCTACACGCTCTACGCTGTACGCTCTACGCTCTCCTTTATTTATTTGCCGAGGCCGGTGGGGCTGTCCGCGGCCTTTTTCACCCCGCCGTGCTTCCTGAAGATTCTCGTCGGGGCAAACTCGCCGAGCTTGTGCCCGACCATGGATTCCGTGACGTACACTGACGCAAAGGCCTTGCCGGTGTGAACCAGAAACGTGAAGCCGACAAAATCCGGCGTGACCGTGGAACGCCTCGACCATGTCTTGATGGGCTTGCGATCGTTCGACTCCCTCGCCTTTTGGAGCTTCACCAGCAAGTGATCGTCAACGAACGGCCCTTTCTTCAGTGATCGTCCCATGTATTAGCGTTCAGCGGATAGCGGATAGCGGATAGCGGATAGGAGTGATTTGGTATCTTTCTCCTCTACGCTCCACGCTCTACGCTATACGCTCTCCTTAGGTGCGTCGTTTCACGATGACTCGGTCTGAATACTTGCCCGGTGTTCTCGTCTTCTTGCCTTTGGTGTGCCATCCCCATGGAGACACAGGATGGGGATTGCCCTGGCCGGATTTCCCTTCACCCCCTCCGTGGGGATGGTCGACCGGATTCATGGCAACCCCACGGACATGAGGACGGCGTCCCAGCCAGCGAGAGCGGCCGGCCTTCCCGATGGAAATCGAGGCGTGGTCAATATTGCCGAGCTGCCCGATCGTGGCCCAACAATCCAAGGAGACGAGTCGGATCTCGCCGGAAGGAAGCTTGACATGGGCCAGCTCCCCCTCTTTCGCCTGCACCATGGCTGCCGTGCCGGCCGATCGAACCATCTGCGCTCCACGCCCTTTGACCAGCTCCAGATTGTGAATGGCCAACCCCGGGGGGACGTTGCGAAGCGGCATCGCGTTGCCCACCTTCACGGCGGCCTCCGAGCCGGCCACCACCTCATCGCCCACCCGCAGCCCTTCAGGCCAGAGGATATAGCGCTGTTCGCCATCCGCATATCGCACCAAGGAAATTCTTGCCGACCGGTTCGGGTCGTACTCAACCGTTCGAACGCTCGCCGCAACACCCGCTTTATCCCGCCGGTAGAAATCAATCTTGCGGTAGAGGCGCTTATGACCCCCGCCTCGAAACCGGCTCGTGACGTGGCCATACGCGTCGCGTCCTCCCGTCCGCTTCAATGGAGTCAGGAGCGACCTCTGGGGCTGATCGGTGGTCAGCTCACTGCCGTCCACCACGGAGTGCCATCGCCTCGTCGGCGTGGTCGGTCGGTATTGTTTAATCCCCATGATCAGTGATTGAGTGATTGGGTGATTGAGTGATTAAGAGAAAGCGGGTAGAGTGCATAATCACCTAATCTCTTAATCACCTAATCACCTCGTGGTCATTTGAGTTCGATTTTTTGTCCGTCGGCGAGCGTCACGATGGCTTTCTTCCAATCCGGCCGCTGACCACGCTGGCGGTTCAGCCGGCGCCATTTCCCCGGCATCATCATGGCATTGACCCGTTCAACCTTCACCTTGAACAACTCTCCGACGGCCTGTTTGATTTGCAGTTTGTTGGCATCCCTCGCCACCTTGAAGATATATTGGTTCGCCTTGGCAAGGCGCGTTCCCTTCTCGGTTTGTAGCGCCGCGCGAATCACCCACGTCAGCTCACTCATGAGTTTGCTCATTCCGCATTCCGCATTCCCCATTCCGCATTCGACTGAGTCGTTGGGTGACGCGTTGAAAGGCTGGCGTGGTGATCAGGACTTTGTGAGCGTTCAACACGTCAAACGCATTCAGGTCATCCGCCCGCCTGAGCTCAAAGGTCCGAAGATTCCGCAGGGATTTGACGAGGGAATCCGAAAACTCCTCCAACACGATGACGGAGGCATGCTCCACCCCAAAAATCTTAGCGAGTTGCCCAAACGGCTTCGTCTTCGGCTCTGTGACCTGAAGGCGATCGATCACGACCAATTCTTGATCCTTCAGTTTTCCCTTGAGGCTTTCGACCAACGCCTTGCGCCGCATCGTCTTCGGAAGATGATACGAAACATCCCGAGGGTGAGGCCCGAACACGACTCCCCCATGACGCCAAAGGGGGGAGCGGGTCGAGCCCGCTCGGGCCCGGCCGGTATGTTTTTGCTTCCAGGGTTTCTTGCCGCCGCCGGAGACATCCCCCCGCGTCTTCGTGGAGGCGATGCAGGCTCGCTGATTGGTGCGATACATGTGCACCGCCTGAGCGAGCAGCCGCGTATTCACCGGGCCGTCCCACCACGCCTCTTTCAGCGTCAGCGTCTCCACTGTCTTTCCGTTGATATCCACTACGTTCAGTTCCATGTCCTAGCTATCCGCTGTCATTTCTTCTTGGCGGCGGGTTTCTTCGCCTTCTCGTCTTCCTCTTCCTCAACGACCTGGGCCATCCCCTTCGCGGCCACAACGACTCCCGGCCGTTTGACCGATTTTTTCACCATCATGAGACGTTGCTCGGGACCGGGTACCGCCCCTTCAATCACGAGGAGATTGGCCTCGGCGTCAATTTTCATGATGCGCAGGTTCTGAACGGTCACCCGGCGATTGCCCATATGTCCCGGCAGATGGTGACCGCGGACGACGCGGCCGGGAAACGTGGTCGAGCCGATCGATCCCGGCGCGCGATGCGACATCGAACCGTGTGTCGCCGGCCCGCCCTTCCAGTGCCAGCGCTTGACGCCGCCTTGGAAGCCTTTTCCGATCGAGGTGCCCGTGACGTCGACCAATTCGCCCTCTTGAAAGAGCCCGACCCTCAGCTCCTGACCAACGGCGTACGACTCTTGTGGCGCCCCTCGGAATTCTGTCAGATAGCGAAACGCGCCCGTGTTGGCTTTCTTGAAATGACCCTGCATGGGCTTGTTCAGCCGCTTGCCCTCGATCGATTCAAACCCCACTTGAATCGCGCGCGCGCCACCGTCCTTCGGTTCCTTGACTTGCGTGACGGTGCAGGGGCCGGCCTCTAGGACCGTGACCGCCACCGCACGCCCGTGCTCGTTGAACAGTTGCGTCATTCCCAGCTTCTTCGCCAATAAGCCAATCATGTTCGCTGGAGTTTACAGTTGACGGTTGACAGCGAACAGATGACTGTAAACTGTACACTGTGCACTGTACACTTCATTTCACTTCGACGTAGACGCCGGAAGGCAGGTTCAGCTTCCGAAGCGCGTCAACCGTTTTTGACGTCGGCTCCATAATGTCGATCAGCCGTTTGTGGGTGATAATCTGAAACTGCTCACGCGATTTCTTGTCAATCACCGGAGAACGCAACACGGTGTAGAGCTCCCGCTTCGTCGGAAGCGGCACGGGCCCCGCGATCTTCGCGCCGGTCCGTTTGGCGGTCTCGACGATCTCAGCCGCTGACTGATCCAGCAGCCGGTGATCGTAGGCCTTCAACTTGATGCGAATCTTGGGTGCTTCTGCCATCAAATCCCAGAGGGCCGGAGAAGGCCGGAGAAGGCCGGAGAAGTGGAAGAAGGCCCACACGCCTTCTGCGCCCTCTTCGGTCCTCTTCGGCCCTCTTCGGCCTTCTTCATTTCAGAATCTCCGTCACGACGCCTGCTCCAACGGTTTTCCCGCCTTCGCGGATGGCGAAGCGCTGCTCCTTCTCCATGGCCACCGGCTGGATGAGTTCGATCGTGCCCGCGATGGTATCCCCGGGCATGACCATCTCGGTCTTCTCGGGCAGGGTCAGGGTGCCGGTGACATCGGTGGTGCGGAAGTAGAACTGGGGGCGGTAGCCGGTGAAGAAGGGGGTGTGGCGGCCGCCTTCCTCTTTGGTGAGGCAGTAGATCTCGGCCTTGAAACTCGTATGCGGGGTGACGGAGCCGGGCGCACAGAGGACCATGCCCCGGAGCAGATCGTCCTTCTCGATGCCGCGCAGCAGCACCCCGAGGTTATCGCCGGCCTGGCCCTCATCGAGGAGCTTGCG
>JACQRA010000057.1 GCA_016206725.1 Candidatus Omnitrophota bacterium | reverse complement strand
CTGCCGACCGTGCCGGGCACAACAGGGCTGTACCCAAGCCCTCCGGCGGTGGCAAACCACCTAGCCAACTGTGACATCGCGTAACAGTCCTCGATGGCGCCAGAAGAAACTGGCCCCTGAGATCACTGTCAAGAGGACGGTCATCCACAAGATCACCGTGATGACCTGCGTCACCACTCGCTCAACGGTTGGCGGGATGCCCCCCGAAAAGATTTCTCGAATCACCAACCACACCAGGATGAGCACGACGGTGACTATCTGAGACACCGTCTTATGCTTGCCTTCTTTCGCCGCCGCGATGACGATCTTGCGACTGGCGGCGTACAGCCGCACACCAGTGATCAGGAGCTCCCGCGCCAGGATGACGACGACCATCCACGCCGGTACCAGGCGCAGTTGGACGAAGCTGATCAAGACGCCCAGAATGAGCATCTTATCAGCGATGGGATCGAGGAGAATGCCCAGGGGACTGGTTTGATTGAGGCGCCTGGCCAGATAGCCATCAAGCCAATCCGTGAGCGAGGCTACGACAAAGAGCACGAGGCACGCCACCTTGGCCGCCAGGCCGGGCACGGCCAGCAACCCCATGATCACCACGGTGAGCAGGACGCGAAGGACGGTGACCTTGGTGGGAAGCGTCATGTCGAATGCGGAATGCGGAATGCGGAATGCGGAATGAACGTGCGGCGAGATTCGGCGACTAGATCGTACTCGTAGGTGTCGGTGATCGTCACTGGGACGATCTGGCCGGGAACCAACGGTGTGGCGCTGTTGACGTAGACCAGGCCGTCCACCTCCGGACAATCGGCCCAGGTCCGTCCGAGAAATACGGTGGAATCATCAGGGGCAGGTTCGTCAATCATCACCTCGCAGCTCCGCCCCAGCCATTGCCGGTTGATCTCCTCTGCGAGGCGCTGCTGCGTCTGCATGAGCCGATCGTAGCGGCGCTGCTTGACGGTCTCCTCCACCTGATCCGGATAGCGAAAGGCAGCCGAGCTCTCTTCGTTTGAATATTGAAACGCGCCGAGGCGGTCGAATCGCATCTCCTGGATGAAGTTGAGCAGCGTCTCAAAGGCCTGCTCGGTCTCTCCGGGAAATCCCACGATGACCGCCGTGCGCAGCGCAATGCCAGGAATCTCCCGCCGGAGGGTCTCAACGCGCTCGCGGAGGCGCGCTGACGTGATCCCGCGGTTCATACGAGCCAGCACATCGTCATCGGCATGTTCGATGGCAGTATCCAGGTACTTGCACACCGTCGGGATGTCTCGAATCGCTTCGATGATCTGTGGGGTGATGCCGCTGGGGTGGCAGTACAACAACCGAATCCACCGAAGGCCTGCGAGCTTGCCTAAGTCCGCCAGCAGGTCGGCGATGCGCGGCCGACCGTACAGATCGACACCGTAGTCGGACGTATCCTGCCCCACCACGATGAGCTCCTTCACCCCTCGCTCCTCAATGAGCCGCCGAGCTTCTTCCACGAGCTCGTCAATCGAGCGACTGGCCAGCGGGCCTTTGATTTTTGGAATCACGCAGAAACGACATCCTTTCAAGCAGCCCTCCGAGACCTTGAGATAGGCGTAGTGCGAGGGGGTCAGTGCCACGCGGGAAGGCTGCCCGCGATGGGGCAACTGTGGTCGCCGCCGAATAAGTGAGTGATGCTCCCCATTGAGAGCGCTTCGAACGATCGCGTCAATGTCGCCAAACCCGTCCACCCCGACGAATCCGTCCACTTCAGGCAGCTCCTTCACCAATCCTTCTTTGAATCGCTGAACCAAACAGCCGGCCACGACCACCGCCTTGAGCTTCCCCTGCTTTTTCAGCTCGATGGCATCAAGGACCGTGTCAATGGACTCCTGGATGGATTCTTGGATAAAGCTGCATGTGTTGATGACCGCGACGTCCGCCCCTTCAACCTTGTCCACGATCGCCATGCCGGCATCTTTCAGACGGCCGAGATACACCTCCGAATCCACAAGCGTCCGAGGACACCCGAGACTAATCAAATGGACCGTTGGTTGGTGAGACGTTCTCTGTGACATCGTGTTGGGAATCTGTGTAATCTGTGGTTACTCAGCGGAAACCCCGGCTCGTACCGTGAGGTCCGAACTGCCGGGGCTGCTGGGAAGCGCGCTGATGCTGCGGTGTTGAATGAGGAGGCGTCCCTGATGAGCCAAGAGAAGAGGGCTGATCGATTGGCCGTTGAGAAGGATGTCCACGTGAAAGGGCTTGGCGACGATGAGCTTGACCTGCCGCTTGGCTTTCCATGTTTCCTGCGTCCCCGCCGAGACTTCACGCTGGGTCAGCAACCGCCCATCGCCCTCCACCGAGATCCACGTGGATCGCCTGGCAATCAATTTGAGTTCCAGGGATTGATTCAACGGAATCGTCAACGTCTCAGGACGGACGGTTGACGGCTCCCTCGCAATCGTCAAGTTCGCTTCTTGTCGAGGGGCTGAGAGAGAGAAGCGACGCAGCGGATTCGCCTTGACCAGTCCGATCACGACCACGGCTCCGGCTGCGGCTGTTGCGACTCGGCGAATGAGTGGCCAGGGTAGTGACAGCGTCGGCCATGACCCATGGGAAGTATCTGTGTCATCGTGTTTCGTCATCGGTGTCATCTGTGGTGTCGTCTCTTCAACCACGGCGACTGGAGGGTAGAGCTGTTGAAGGAGCGCGTGAGGATCGAGGTGGAGACATTTCGCATAGGTGGCCACGAATCCCTTGACGTAGATGGGATTCATCGTCTTCTGCAGTTCGTCTCGTTCGAGCGCCTCGAGAACCCAGGGTTGAATCTTGGTGGCGTTGGAAATGTCCTTCAGGCTTAGTCTCAGCGCGGCACGCGCTGATTGAAGCTGCGTCCCAACGGTTGACTCAGGCATCTTTTTCCTCAGCGACTTGGGCGGTCTCGGCTTTCGCGAGGATTTCCCGCGGACGACTCCCTTGGGCCGGCCCTACGAGGCCTTCCTGTTCCATTTGATCAAGGATGCGCGCCGCCCGTCCATAACCTAAGCGCAACCGGCGCTGGAGAAACGAGGTGGAGGCTTGGCCGGTTTCCAGGACGATGCGCTTGGCCATATCATACAACTCATCCTTCTCCCCCATCAAGCCGAATTCCGCGGGCTGGTCTTGCTTGACCAACAACTGCTCATCATAGCTCGGAGCCCGTTGGGATTTCAAGAAATTCACCAACCGCTCAATCTCTCCATCCGTGACGTAGCCGCTCTGCGCGCGAATCGGTTTCGCCGTCCCCGGACGCAAGAACAGCAGGTCTCCCTTTCCCAGGAGCTTATCCGCGCCGTTCATGTCCAAGATCGTGCGAGAGTCCACCTTGGAGGCCACCTGAAACGCGATGCGGGCCGGGAAATTGGCCTTGATCACCCCGGTAATCACGTCAACCGAGGGACGCTGCGTCGCCAGGATGATGTGCAGCCCCACGGCACGAGAGAGCTGCGAGAGCCGCGTGATGGCTTCTTCCACGTCTTGCGAGGCGATGATCATCAAATCCGCCAACTCGTCGATCACGATGACCAGGTACGGCATCCGGGGAGATTCCGGATCGTTCTTCGCGCCGACCTTTTGATTGTAGCCGTCAATGTTCCTCACCCCGGCTTTCGCCAGCACCTGATAGCGGCGTTCCATCTCCGTGACGGCCCAAGCCAAAGCCGCCGCCGCCCGCTTCGCATCCGTCACCACCGGTGCGACCAGGTGCGGAATGTCATTGAAGAGCACGAGCTCCACTTTTTTCGGGTCGATCATCAGAAACTTCACGTCATCGGGCGAGGCCTGATAGAGGATGCCGCACAGCAGGCTGTTGAGACATACTGTCTTGCCGGAGCCGGTCGTGCCGGCGATGAGGAGGTGTGGGCATTCCCGGAGATCCGCCACCAAGGGATGGCCTGAGACATCCATCCCGATGCCCAGCGCCAGGGGCGAGTGGAGCTGGGCGAATTCGCGCGAGGTCATCAGGTCGCGCACGTAGACGGTGGTGGCTCGAGTATTGGGGACATCGATCCCCACCAGGCCTTTGCCGGGAATGGGTGCCACGATATGGCAACTCGCCGCTTTCAGCACGAGGGCTAAGTCATCAGCCAGCGAAACGATTTTGGTCAGCTTGACGCCGGGAGCCGGTTGGAGCTCATACCGCGTGACGGTCGGCCCGCGATCGATGTTGACGACGGTCGCCTCGATGCCGAATTCTCGGAGCGTCTCTTCAAGAATACGGGCATTGGTCATGGGATCTTCTTCAGGCCCCGTGTGCCGCTGGGCAAGCGGCGGAGGCTGGGTGAGCAAATCCAGCGAGGGCAATTGAAACCCTCCGCTGGCCGATCGGACGCGAGCCAACTTCGCCGGTGAGAGCGGCGTGGGAACAGCTTGAGGCTTCCGGGTCACGATGGGACTGCGCGCCACCTTGGCCGAATGGGCCGCGGGAAGCGCGACGCTCGCGCGCCGCGGCAACGGCGAAGAGGACGTTGCCGCGCTCGTTCGCCTGGTGAAACGCTCCCACGCGGCTCTCCACCACATGTGGAGCGCGGCACCCCATCGCTGAGGAAGGATGCGCGTCTCCACCACCAGCGTCCACGACAAGTACGCCACACACATGGCCAGTAAGGCGGTCCCGATGGGGCCGAGGTAATACCGGCCGGCTCGAACCCCCAAGTAGCCGACCACACCTCCGAGGGTTGCTTGACGGGTGGGATCGCTCGCGCTGAGGGCCATCACGGTCGCCGCGCTGCCGAGCAGAAAGACGCTGGCCATCAGTTTCGTCGCCCAGCGCCTCTCCGCCAAGGCGCGCGCCCGCCACGTGCGAGCCGACCAGATGCCTGCCAGCAGAGGCAGCAGCAACGCCGCCCACCCGAATCCTCCCCGGCCGATCAGCCCGACCCAGGCCCCGATGACTCCGCCGATATTCCGAAGCGGGTGGTTGGGTTCCGAGCTGAGGAGAGCGAGATCCGCAGGATGGTACGACACGACAGCCAGCAACGTAAACAGACCGGACGCGCCGATACACACGCTCGCGACCCGCGCCGGAATGGACTGGTCCGCTCGAAGAGCGCCTTTCATCACCTCGCGTCCCATGCGTTGCGAGCGCCAGCCCGCCAGATGCGAGGAACGACGACGAAGGCGTATAAGCTTGCGATACGTCGAGGAGGAGGGACGACGCAGATGGCG
>JACQRA010000054.1 GCA_016206725.1 Candidatus Omnitrophota bacterium | reverse complement strand
CTTGCGCGAAGATGCGGCAGAGGGCGGCCGCGAGGACGCTTTTTCCGACGTGGGAGCCGGTGCCCTGAACCATGATCGCTTTAGCGCGCATTTTGCGAACAATCGGGGACACAAACATATTTTTCCATTGCTGATAAATTTGTTTGTGTCCCCTTTTTAGAACTTGTTTTGTGTCCCCTTTGTTTGCTCGTGGAGCGCGGCGAGTAAGAGGGCATTCTCTTCGGGGCGGCGGGCGCCGAGGCGGATGAAGCGGCCGGGCTCAAGACCGGTGAAGTCATCGCAGTTGCGCACCGCTATCCCTTGCTGCGCGAGCTGCGCGCAGAGCTGTGTGGACGTCAGGTTCGGCCCGGTGAGTTTGCAGAGGATGAAGTTGGTGCTCGTCGGAAAGGGGTGGAGCCCTGGCAGACGACGAAGCGATTCGAGCAATTCCTGAACCGCGTCTCTGACGAGACGGCGGCTTCGAGTCACATAGACCGTTTCCTTCAGGAGCTGTTCCCCCACAGCCAAGGCGAAGGTATTCAACGGCCAGGCCGATTGATGAGCTCGGAGGGTCTCAGCAAGACCAGGTGAGGCCGCCGCATAGCCGAGACGAATGCCGGGGATCGCAAATATCTTTGTTAGGGAACGCAGGACAACCAGATGGGGGTATTCGGGAACGGATGAGACGAGGCTGATCTGCCCAGGCGCCTCGGTCCATTCGACGAACGCTTCATCCACGACGAGTGTCGTCTGGTGCGCCTCGCAGCGAGCGGCCAACTCGAGGACGCGATCGCGGGGCATCGTGACGCCGGTCGGATTGTTGGGATTGCACAGGAACACGACATCCGTGTCATCCAGCGGCGGCATCCAGCCATCCAGCGATTCAGGCCAACGAAACCTGTCCGCCTCCTGAGTCATGGCGTACTGGATCGATGCGCCGGCTTGTTCGAGGGCCCACTCGTATTCCGTAAAGGTCGGTGCGATCACGAGGGCGGTCATGGTTCGACTTCGCTCACCACGCGTGGGACGGAGCGCCTGGACGATCAGCGCAATCAGCTCGGCGGAGCCGTTGCCCGGCAGGATGGACTCGGCGCTGAGGCCGTGGCATGTTGCCAGTGCCTCCCGCAAGGCGCGCGCCTGTGGATCAGGGTAACGCTGAATCGCCTCAAGGTGGGCCATCACGGTCGTCCGCACGCTCTCCGGAGGACCGAACGGATTGACGTCGACACCGAAGTCCAACATCGCAGGTGTGGCGCCGCCGTGAATCCGCTGTCGAGATACGGTGGTGAGCATCGTTGTCAACACCACGCGACGACGCAGACCAGCGCCACCGATTCCGCGATCTCTCCGACGGCACCCAGCGCATCGCCGGTGATGCCGCCGAGGGCGCGGGAGAAGACCGCGCGAGCCATCAGGGCGACGCCGCCAACTACCCCACACAGACCCAAGCCGATTCGTCCCGCGATCGCCCATGACAACGCGAGCGCTGCGAGCGTGGCGATGAGCAGCGAAGAGACCGTGGCGTGGCGCACGAAGCTCGCGGCCGCGCCGTCCTCCGTGCGAGCATAGGGAAGGGTCGTGCCTGGAATCACCATGGCGTATCGACCGAGGCAGGGAATGAGCAGGAGGGCAGGGACGATCGCCGAGGAAGACAGGCTGTGAAGCACCGCAAATTTCAGCAGCAGGTGCATGGCAACACCCACCGCCGCCATGGTGCCAAGATGGGGGTCTTTCATGATGCGCAAGCGTTCTGTAGGCGTGTGTCCTCCATAGAGTCCGTCACACACATCCGCGAGTCCGTCGAGGTGGAGTGCGCCGGTGAGCAGTACCCAGATACCCAGGACAAGGACCGTCGTGACGAGCGCGGGCATCACCGGTGCGAGCAGGCGATACGCTCCGACGAGCATCACACCGATCAGCAGGCCAATCAGCGGAAACCATATCCACGATCGCCCAAACGCCGCGTCCGGAGGGGTGGCGCGGGGTCCTACCGGAACAATCGTCAAACATCCCAAGGCTAGCCGTAAGCTTTGCATTGTAATGGGGGACACAAACAAATTTTTGAAATTGTTTGTGTCCCCTTTTTAGAGATTGGTTTGTGTCCCCGATTGTTCCGAGACGCGGGCCTCATCGAAGGTTGCCATCTCGCTCAACATCTTGCACGCCGCCTCCAGCAGCGGCATCGCCAACGCCGCTCCGGTGCCTTCGCCGAGTCGCAGGTCCAATTCAAGCAGCGGCCGAAGCCCTAACCGTTCGAGGATGATGCGATGACCCGGCTCCTGGGAGCGGTGCGCGGCGATAAGATACGGCCTGACACCCGGCTCAAGCGCCGCGGCGATCAGCGCGGCCGCACCCGAGATGAACCCGTCAATGACGACCGGACGGCTCTGTTGCGCGCCGCCGAGGATCACGCCGGCCAGACCGGCGATCTCAAATCCCCCAACTTTGGCTAAGACATCAAGGGGATCCGATGGATTCGGGTGATTGATCTCCAGCGCCCGTTGGATCGCCGTGATCTTCTTTGCGTACGCCGCATCATCAACACCGGTGCCTCGTCCTGTCACCAGACGGAGGTCCTCGCCGGTCATCGCCGCGACGATGGCGCTGCTGGCGGTCGTATTGCCGATGCCCATGTCGCCGGTGCCGATGACCGTGGCCCCTTGGCGGATGGCTTCTTCCACGATCTCCATGCCGGCCTGAGTGGCGGCAGACGCCTCAGCGCGCGTCATCGCCGGCCCGCTCGCCATGTTCTTTGTCCCATAGCCGATCTTGCGCGAGACCAGCTGAGGATGTGCGGGCAGCTCCGCGGCGACTCCGATATCCACGACGATCATGCGCGCCCCGACGGCCCGAGCGAAGACATTGATGGCCGCCCCGCCGCGAAGAAAATTCAAGACCATTTGCGGGGTGACGACCTTGGGATACGCGCTCACCCCCTCGTCCGTGACGCCATGATCGGCGGCCATCGTGATGATGACCTTTTCCTGAATCGTCGGGCGGACCGTTCCGAGGATGGCGGCGAGTTGCTTGGCCAGCTCCTCCAGCCGGCCGAGGCTGCCGAGCGGTTTGGTGAGGCGATCGAGACGCTGTTGCGCCTCGGCCATCAGCGTGTCGTTGAACGGCTTAACGCGCACGGAGAACGTCTCGGTCGGGGTCATAGGCTGCTCCAATCGTGAGGCCGTTCCCTTTGAGGCGCAGGGGAAGGCCGGCGACGACGAGGTACACATCATCCGCATGCTGTGCGACCAGTTGGTTCACGAATCCCGCGAGGTCTCGAAACCGCCGGCCGAGCCGCGTTGCGGGGACGACGCCCCAGCCGACTTCATTCGTGACGATCACCATCGGAAACGGCGCTTGGCGCATCGCCTGACACAGTGTGCGAATCCGCGTGAGGATCGCCTCGTCAGAGAGCCGGCGCATGAGAAGCCGTGAGACGTACATGGTGAGGCAGTCGAGGATCGCGCCGTCCACGAAGCCGTTCTGCTTGGCGAGAACGGCCGCCGGATCATCCGGCGCTTCGAGGGTCGTCCACGAGCGCGGACGTTCCTGTTGATGGCGCGCAACGCGCCGCTTCATGTCGCGGTCAGCCGGACGACACGTGGCGAGATACACAATACGAGAGCCAAACCGTTTGGCGAACGTGACGGCCAAACGACTCTTGCCGCTGCGGGTTGCCCCGGTCAGAAGAATGAGGCGGGACGTGCGACGTGCCACCTTGACTCCCTCCACGAAGTCTGTGGTGAACGAGTTGACGATGCGATGGGAGGTCGGTCTTCTGGCTTTCCCCACGCTCTAGCGCCTTCCCATCCCACTCATCGCGGAACAGTGGCCTGCACCTAGAGCCGTCTAGCGAGGATGACAGCGGCGGGGCCGCGCCCGACTTTCACGGGCTTCCCGTTACCCACCCATCAAAAGCGTGTCTATCCTAACTGGCGAAGGCGCACTTGTCAATGTACGAGAAATTAAACGGCGATTAGTGGGGAGCAGCAGAGGAGGGCTGCTTGGACGGCTGGGAGGTGTGTTGGGAGGAGAAACAGATGGGGCAGTCGTGGGCCAGGATGACCTGACCCTCTTTGCCTTTGGGGGTCCAAAACGTCAACAATTCGCCGAAACCCAGCGCGGTTCGCTTGACGGCAAGGCCGATGCCTTTGCCCACACCACTCAGGACGTTGCCTCCGCGGTTGACTTCCTCAGCGGGCTGAACCAACAGCTCGGTCCATCCGAAGGCGCTGTTCATCGCTCCTCGCACCAGGGTGCTGCCGGCTTTCTCCGCATAGGGCGCTTGCTGGTTATTGGCCTGTCGGCAAATGGGGCACATCGTCGAGGGTTTCGGCGGCTGTTCCTCAGCCGCGAGCGTAGATTCAACAGCGCTGAGGCTTGCGATGAAGAGAAGGATGGTCAGAAGCGTTCGTCCACGGCGCATGACGTCTACTGTACCTTCTTTACCTGAGGGGGTCAAGTTGACACGTCGAATCACAACATGATAGCATTAAATCGTTATGGCTGATGCATCGTCGACCAACGGCCTCGTGTTGATGGAGGTCAGCAAGATTCGCATCGATGAGCGACGCGGCGAGCAAGTCGTGGTGCTCAAGGAGCGCGAGGGCAATCGGGTGCTGCCGATCATCATCGGGATTTCGGAAGTGACCGCGATCAAGATGAAGATCAGCGGCATCCAGCCCCCCCGTCCTTTGACCCATGACCTCCTCCAGGGCACGATCGAGAAGCTGGGGGCCAAATTGTTGCGCGTGGTCATCAATAAATTGGAGTTCAACACCTTTTTTGCCAGGCTGGTGCTGGAGACGAGAGACAACGCCCTCGAAGAAGTGGACGCGCGCCCCTCCGACTCGATCGCGCTCGCCCTGCGCGCCGAGGCTCCCATCTATGTGGCGGATGACGTGTTGAACCAGGTGGCCTCGAGCTACGGCCTCTAAATGAAATGTTACTTAGTGCGGCATGCGCAGACCGTATGGAACGGCCAGAATCGACTCCAGGGTCATTCAGATCTGGAGTTGAATGACGTCGGCCTCGAGCAGGCCAAGCGGCTCGGCGCCTTCTTTGCGGCCCGACGCGATGCAGGGGAACAGTTCCTCGCCCTCTATACCAGCCATCTCAAGCGCAGCCGGCAGACCGCCCAAGCGATCGTCGAGTCAACCGGCTTGAGCCTGCGCCAAGACGCCGACTTAGCCGAATCACATCTCGGCTCGTGGGAAGGCTTGACCCCGGAGGAAATCGACGCGCAATTCGACGGGGCCTATGAGCGGTGGTACCGTCATCCCTCGCTCGTCACGATCCCTGGGGCTGAGCCGCTCGAGACGTTCAAGCAAAGGGTTCGAGGCGCCTTCGAGCGCATCCGTACGACGGAGAACGGGCGACAGGGGTCGGTGGTGATTGTGACCCACGGGGGAGTGATTGCCTCGCTGCTGGCTGATTGGCTGAATGCCGACTACGAGGATATCTTGCGTCGAGTGGTCTTCAGCAACGGGGGGGTTTCAGCCATCGAGTGTCACGCGATGCCTCCCTACGTCCTCTGGGTGAATGACACCCGCCATCTTGCCGTCTAGCGGCGTCGTCGCTTGAGGGGTTTCTTGCTCCGACGAGCAGTCGTGTTCTTGCGAGCGGGTTTGCGAGATTTCTTTGGCGCCCCTTCTACGAACGATCCGGCCGATGGCTTGGCGAACCGCTCAAAATCCCGATAGGAAAGCTTGAGGGTCTCCGTGTGGCTGCCGGCATTGCAGACGATCTCTCCGGCCGTGGCGAGGCTCTTGTCCACGATGGTCGGGACGTTGTAGAGGTGGCCAAACGGCGACATCGCGCCCACCTCCACATCCGGAAACGCCCCTTTGATGTCCCCTTCACTCGCCAAGCTGAGCTTCTTCGCGCGCAAGGCCGTCTTCAGTTTTTTCAGGTCGACGCGATACATCGCCGGCAAGACGGCGAGGGCCACACCCTTGTCGGTCTTCACCAGCACGCATTTCGCCAGTTGGCGTCCAGGGACGTGCTGGGCGGCGGCGATCTCTTGCGCGGTGTAGACCGTCGGGTGGGATTGGGTGGTGTATTTGACATGTTGAGCTTGGAGAAACGCCTTGAGCCGAGACGAGATCGCCATCCATCACCTCCGTGTTTGGGGGTATCGTAGCGAAAATGCTCCGCATTGGCAAGTTGTTCGCCATCAGGTAGGATAGAAGAAGGATGCGTGTGATCCGGTGGGGAATGTGGTTGTTGGTCGGCGGGCTGGTGATCGGCTCCGCCGCGTGGATCGTCGAGCGGGTTGGCATCGCCGATCGGCTGACAGATGTCTATCTGAGCCTCAGCGTGCAGTTGCCCACCTGGTTTTCCTTCCAGCCATTCCTCATCATCGTGCTGGTGGCCGCACTCCTCGTGGCGGTCTTGGCGGTCATCGTCTGCGTGTGGCTCGGGACGTTCCTGTGGTCCACCGTCCTCGCGACCCGCGCGAAATCTCGCGCGCAGCACGTGGCAATGGAGCGCGCGTTGGAGCGTGTGAAGGCTCAGACGCAGCACGAATACGAGCGCTTGATCGGCTTGAGCGCCACCCTCACCCAAAGCCTGGAGAAGCGCACCCTCCTGCAAAATATCCTGCGCATGGCCTCGCACGTCACCAGCCTGCCCAAGGCCGACAGCACCGTCGCGCTGTGGTCGATGAATTTTGAGACGGATCGGATGCGTTTCGAGATGGGGCTGCGCTGCGACCAGAGTTTCTTCACCCGGCAGGAGTTCGATCTGGCCGAGCCCTTCTTTACGAAATTCATCTCGAGCCCGCAAGTGATGCGCTCCGCCTTATGGCGCGAAGGGTTCCCCTTTCTCGTGCCGGAGAAAGCCGCGCAGCTCGGCCAAACCCAGGCTGTGCTGCTCGTCCCACTCCTCATCGAGCGCAGCGTCCTGGGCTGTTTGGTGGTCTTCTGCCATCCGGATGTGGTCAAAGGGTACACGGCTCAAGAGCCGTTCTTCAACACGGCGTGGGGCCAGTTGGCCTTAGCACTCTCCATCGCCATCCAAGGGGAACTCGCGATGCTCGACCGTCTGACCGGTGTCGTCAATCGTGCGTACTTCATGAAGCGCCTCACGCAGGAGACGGAGCGCTGCGATCGGTATCATGCCGCGTTGGGATTGCTGATGATTGATGTGGACAACTTCAAGATGGTCAACGACACGCTAGGACACCTCCAAGGCGATAAGGTGTTGCAGGCGGTCGCCCGGCTCATCAAGCAATCAGTCCGCGCCATTGACCTGGTCGGCCGCTACGGCGGGGAAGAGTTTATCGTGATGTTGCCCGAGACAGGCGGCAGCGATGAGGAACGCGCCAAAACCTCCAGCGCGATGGTGGTGGCGGAACGCATCCGCCAAGCGGTTGCAGACGAATTTCACGACAAAGACAAGCCGCTCAACGTGACCATCAGCCTCGGGGTGGCGGTGCGCCGTTACCCTGAGGATCGGCGAATGGACACCGAGACGCTGGTGCGGTTCGCGGATGAACAGTTGTATAAGGCGAAGACCGCCGGCAAGAACCGCTGCTGTCTCTACGTGCCGGAGCAACCCGCTTCCATCGGATGACCGCGGCAGCCTGCGATCTGGCGATCATCGGCAGCGGGCCCGGCGGAATTGCGGCGGCCCTGACGGCCGCTCGCCGCGGCCTGAAGGTCGCCCTGATTGAACGGGAATGGTGGGGCGGGGTGTGTTTGAATGTCGGATGCATCCCTACCAAGGCCCTGATCACCGTCGCCAAGTTGAAGCGTCGCATCCACGGCGCCTCCGCACTCGGTCTTCACGTCGAGGGATTGCGGGTGGACTATCCCGCCGTCATGGCTCGCAATGCGCGGATCATCACCACGTTGCGCCGGGGGGTGGCGCAGCTCCTTCAACGCGCTCAGGTCGAGCTGATCTCGGGTGAGGCGGCGTTCGAAGACGCTCATGCGCTCGTCGTTCGGCATGGCGAGAAGACCCAGAAACTTTCGGCCCAGCGGTTCATCATCGCCGTGGGCTCGCATCCCCATCCAGGGCCGTGGGGGTTTGATGGCGCGCGGCGGCTGTCGTATCGCGATGCGCTTCAGCTTTCCGAGCTGCCGGCATCAATGCTCATCATTGGTGGGGGGGTTATCGGTTGTGAGTTTGCGTCGTGTTTCTCGAACTTCGGGGTGGCCGTGACGATCGTCGAGCAAGAGTCCCAGCTCTTGCCCGGGGAAGACCCTGAGGCGGTTAACTTCCTGAGTCAACGGTTGCAGGCGAATGGCGTGACGATTCTGACCGGAACCACCATCGAGACCCTGACGACCACGGCAGCCGGCGTGCAAGCGGATTTGTCGAACGGCACACAGGTGACGGCGTCGCAATGCCTCATCGCGGTCGGCCTGGTTCCGAATACCGACACCCTGGGGCTCTCGCGCATCGGCCTTGAGACGGACGAGGGCCGTATCGTGGTGACACCAGCTCGGCTGACGCGGCAGTCCCACATCGCGGCGATCGGCGATTGCATTGAGGGACCTGGGCTGGCGCACATGGCTAGCGCTGAGGGTGCCTTCGCGGTCGACAGCCTCATGGGGCTCGCCTCGCCGAAAGACTGGCAGATCGTGCCGCGCTGTGTCTATACGGACCCTGAGCTGGCTCAGGTCGGCCTGACAGAGGTCGACGCGCCCCCGTCCGCCCGGATCAGCCGATTCGCTTTCGCGGCGCTTGGCAAAAGTCTCTGCGACGAAGAATCAGAGGGATTTGTCAAGCTGATCGTCGAGGCCGAGACGGATCGCGTCCTGGGGGGGACGATCGTGGGCGTGCACGCCTCGGACATGATTCATCTCATCGTCCTGGCGATGACGCAGGGGCTGACGGCGAAACAGCTCGCGCGCACGATCACCGCCCATCCGACGTGGCCGGAGGCGGTCACCGAAGCGGCCGCGCAGATCTACGGCGAGTCGCTCGCCTCCGCCCACCGGGTCAGAGCCCCTCGAGTCTATGGTATGATGAAATGAGTCGTTGGAGAGTTCGCATCCGTCGATCGTCCTTTCTCATTGGTCTGCTCGTGGGCGTGGCGCTGTTGTGGAGCATCGAGCATCTTGCCCAATTGAATTGGCGGTCGATTCATGCGCCGGTCGATCAGGAGCCGTTGGTCATCCGGCACGATGCCAAGGGGGACGGCCATTTCGGCGCGCCTCGCAGCGGCAACCTCAGTCATCACGGGGTGGATCTCGAAGCGCCGTTGGGCAGTCCGGTTCGGGCGATTCGCAGCGGGCGGGTGATCACGACCGCTCGTCATCGAGGTCGCGGGCTCTACGTGGAGCTGGACCACGGCCGTGGGCTGCGCAGCCTCTATGCCCATTTGCACACGATTGACGTCACGCGGGGGCAGCGGGTGGCTCAAGGACAATCCATCGGGACGGTGGGCAAGACGGGCAACGCTCGGCATCACGCCATCACGCCGCATCTACATCTCGAAATCTCTCGTCATGGAACGGTGATTGACCCCGCCTCACTCGGGCTGATGTTCGTGGATCGTCAGGAGGAATCATCCGATGCCATCGGTGGCAACTGATTCGACGCTCTTCACTCCCTGGCAGCCCGGCGTGTGGCGATGCCAACTCCCGCGCGCCGCGCACGTCGCCGCCGGCATCACCGATCGAACCGGCGATATCCAGACGATTCGCTCCCTTCCGCTGTTCTCTCAAGGATTGGTCATGGCGGATCAGGTGCATGGAGTGAGCATCGCGTCGGTGGATGTCTCCGTGACGCAGATTGCGGGCGCCACTACTTCGACGGCGCCCCCCGAGGCTTTAGTGGGGGGGTGCGATGCGATGGTGACGCAAACCGTCGGTCTGGGTCTGGCCGTGCGGAGCGCGGATTGTCTGCCGCTCTTCGTATGGGATCCCATCCAGCGAGTGGTGGGCGTGGCGCACGCCGGCTGGCGTGGCTTGGCCGGTCAATTGCCGCTCCATCTCGTCAGCTTTGTGCAGCAGCGCTACCACGCTCGTCCCGAGGATCTCTGGGTCGGGATCGGACCGTCCATCCACGCGTGTTGTTATGAGGTGGGTTCCGATTTCGACGCGCGTTTGACGCCGTGGGTGCAGGAGCAGGAAGGACGTCGGATGTGTGATTTGATTGCCTGCGCGACCACACAGCTCCTCGAGGCCGGCGTCCGTCCCGGCCGGGTGCTTGAGAGCGGAGTCTGCACGTCGTGTGATCCCCATCGATGGTTTTCGCTTCGACGGGAAGGGGAGGCGTGCGGCCGCCTCGTCTCCTTCATCGTGATGCCCTCAAGCCCTCTCCGGACCTCTCCGGACCTCTCCGGCCTTCTGGTCTAATGCATCGAACAATCGGGTATCTCTCAAAGCGCTTCGTCCAGATTCGCTCAGGGGAAGAGCAAAAAGTCCTGCTCACCTTCCTCTATTTCTTCCTGGTCATCACCGCCTACTACGTCATCAAGCCGGTCAGCCGCTCGCTCGTCTTGGATGACTTGGGCCATCGGTTGGTCCCCTATGCTGATCTGATTTCCGCCCTCCTCATGGGCCCGATCGTCACGTCGTTTGCGCGCGCCGTGGACCGCGTGGCCAAGCCTCGGCTGGTCAGCCTGTCGTTTGGCCTCGTCACCGCGACCATGCTCGTGTTCTGGAAGCTCCTGGACTTAGGACACGCCTGGGTGTCGGGTGCCTTCTACGTGTGGGTCAATATCTTCTCGGTGTTGGTCGTGACGTTGTTTTGGCTGGTGGCGAACGATCTGTATCGCCCGCGGGAAGCGAAACGGCTCTTTGGATTCATCGGCTCCGGCGGGATTCTCGGCGGCATTGTCGGCTCCTCCATCGCTGCGGTGGGCGCGCAGCTCGTCGGCACCTCGAATCTGCTGCTCTGTTCGGCGATCCTGCTCGTCACGTGCTGGGTCTTGGTCCAACGTCTCTGGCGCTACTCGCCCGAGCCGCCGTTAGGAACCGGCGAGACCCTCGCCAGCCGCCAACCGGAGACGTTCCTGTCGAATCCTCGAAGCTTCTTCCGTCTCCTCACGCAGTCGCGCTATCTCCTCTTGCTCATTGGGGTGGTGGGGCTGAACAAGATTGTCTCCACCCTCGTCTACTACCAATTCAATCCGTTCATTGAGCACCATTTCGCCGGCGTCGATGCCAAGACGACATTTACCAGCATGTTTTTTGGGTCGATCAATGTGTTGGCTTTCGTCATTCAGTTTTTCTGTACGAGTTGGGTCTTGCGGCGGTGGGGTCTCTTGGCCGCGTTATGGACGCTGCCGTTGGGGCTGCTGGCCGGCAGCAGCGCGTTGTTGATGGTGCCGATCTTCTGGGTCGCCGCGGGGACGGAATTGTGCGATCGCGCCCTGGACTACTCCATGCACAACACGGCGAAAGAAATGTTGTATTTGCCCATCGATCGCTCGATCCGCTACAAGGTCAAACCGTTCATTGACATGGTGGTGTTTCGCTTCGGCAAGGGGATCGCGGCGATGCTTGGGATTGTGCTGCTCGACGTCCTCAACCTCGCCCCTCGCGTCCTGACGCTGCTGACGATTCCGCTTGTGGGCCTGTGGCTGGCCATCGCCTTCCAGGCTCGTCGCGGCTATACCGCGGCGATCCGGACGAGGCTCCAGAGCCGGCTTGGCGGCCGGGAGGAATGCGATCTCGTTGACGCCCTCCTGACGCGCCATCCCCCTCAAGAAAAACTGTCGTTGCTCAACCGGTTGGTGGCCGAGGAATCGGTGCCGGAGCCGGCTCGGGCGTTGCTGGCTCGCCTCGAGCAGCACGAGGCGGCATCCGAGGGATCCGTCCAACTGGATGGCGTCGCGGATGCGAGCCGCCTCGAGACGATCGCGCAGGATCACGCCAAACCGTCCAGTCTTCGTCGGGAGGCGATCCATCGGTTGGCGAAGGGGGGCTCTCAGGAGGCCTTCGATTATCTCTGCGGGATGGTGATTGTCGAGAAAGAGGCCGCCATCCGCTATGAGGCGCTGCGGGAGCTGGTGAAGATGCGGCTGCGCGTGCGGACGCTTCAGGTGCCGGCCGCCCAGTTGCGCCGTCAAGTCGAACACGAGGTGGGCGAGTATGAACGGATTGCTCAAGTGGCGGAGGTTTACCGGCAACAGCATCCGGGACCGCTGCCCGCGGATGATCCGGTTCTCGCCTTGCTGCGGTTGCTGATGGAGGAAGCCATTGAGCAGATCTTTCGATTGCTGGTGTTGTTGTACCGGCACGAAGACATCTGCCTGGTGTACGAGCAGCTCAGCGCGACGGACACCCATCTGCGCGCCGATGCGGTGGAGCTGTTGGATAATCTGGTCGATCCCCAAACGCGCGCGATCCTCTTGCCCATCATGGATGAGGATCGAGTGCTTGATGCGGCGCGTCGGGAGGAACGCGGCGCGTCCTACACTTCGGAGATGGCCTATCGCGTGCTGCAAGACGCGATTTGGGATCACCACTACTGGCTCAGCGTGACCACGCTCTGCGCGGTTGGTCGCTTGGGATTGAAAGAGATGCGGCGTGAACTCGATCAGGCTGCTCAACACTCGGTGCCGTTGGTTGCGCTCGCCGCGCAACTGGCACAGCAACTCATCACTCTCACCTGATGTCCTCAATGCGGAATGCGGAATGCGGAATGCGGAATGGAACGCCATCCCTCTTGCTGCTCCTCACGTGGTTCCTGGTTTTCTCGACGGCCGGGTGCGCGACGTGGCCGCAGCGGTGGGGATCGCAACCATGCGCCATCGCGATCAAACCGAATCCGAGCAAGCCGTCCATTGGATGGCACTATGTCAGCACCGCGCTCCTGACCCCTCTCGAACACGCCTTCAACCTCGGGCGGCTTGGCAGGCGGTTGATCGGGCTCCCCGCCCGCGCCGTGAATCTACGCGATGGTCAGGTGGCGGACAGCGCGTTTTTCACGAATCGAGACCTCAACCGATTAAGCCCCGCTCACGTCCGATGGGGGCCGACGCCGTCCGGCGAGATGCCTCGACCGCCGTTTACGATCACCAAACCGAAAACCGAGGGCCGAACGCCTGGCTGTTTCGTCAAGGATAGTCGTGGGGTCGGCTATCTGTTCAAGTTCGATCCGATCGAGTCCCCGGAACTGCTTTCCGGGGCTGAGGTCGTCACCAGCAAGCTGCTCTATGCCTTGGGCTACCATGTGCCCAGTTATGAGATCGCGTCCGTCCGTCCCGAGGACTTCAAGCAAGACGACCTGAAGGACATCCTGGCGCCGCGCCTGCGAAAAGGGAAGGTGCGCGTCTCAGCCAGCCGGCTTCTCGAGGGGGACATCGTCGGCCCCGCGAGGTTCCGGCGATTCCGCGATTGCGCCGAGGTGCGCGCGCTCAAGATTGTCTCCGCGTGGGTGAACAACATTGACACCAAAGATCACAACACCCTGATGGTGTGGGATGGGACGAAGACGACGGCCTATGTGATTGATTTCGGCACCTCACTGGGGGCGGATGCCGGCCTGGCAGGGCCGAAGTCGCCGTGCGCGGGATGGACGAACGTCGTGGACCTGAGTGTCCTTTCGAGCGAGCTCTTGACCCTGGGGATCTATCGGCCGCCGTGCGACAGGCAGGCGCAGGCGTTCAGTCCGGCGGTGGGCTTGTTTTCCTTTCACGTCGATCCTCGGCGGTGGAAGCCCTACATGCCGAATCCCGCCTTTGAGGAGATGAACGATGACGATGCGCGCTGGATTGTTCGGCGGATGAGCCGGCTTTCTCGCGCCCAACTGGGCGCCGCCGTCTCGGCGGGTCAATACTCTAATCCGTCAGACGCCGCTCGCATTATCGAAGTGTTAGAGGCGAGGAGGAAGACGATCATGGAACGCTACAAGATTGCGCCGGCCCCATCCGCGGTCACGACGCCATCGGGCGAACCGTTGCCGACCGCCATTCCGCGAGGTGTGAGATGACCCTGCCATTCGGTCGAGCGAGACCCAAGATTCACCCCAGCGTCTTTGTCGCACCCGGGGCCGATGTGATCGGCCGGGTGGAATTGAAGAAGGACGCCAGCATCTGGTTCGGCTGCGTCCTGCGCGGCGATGTCAACCGCATCGTCATCGGCGAGGCGACGAACATCCAAGACGGCTCGATCCTCCACGTGGATGACGATTACCCCTGCTTGATTGCCGACCATGTCCATGTGGGGCAT
>JACQRA010000053.1 GCA_016206725.1 Candidatus Omnitrophota bacterium | reverse complement strand
GTTTCTAATCCCTCACGTCCTTCAGTAATCCCAAGCCATCCCTATCTTCTTGCCTAAATTTTAAATATTTAGCAAAAGTATTGAAGAGTTGAGACATCCTATGGTATGCTTTCAACTGATTAGGAGGTGATCCAAGCACTGATGACACTCAACGGCAATCGGCACGACCGGAATATCATGACCCTCAGCGAAGTGGCCAGATACCTCGGCCTGCATGTCATGACGGTCTATAAGCTCACCCGCGAAGGCCGTGTGCCGGCCGCGAAGATCGGGGGTCAATGGCGCTTTAAGCGAGACATCCTGGACGGATGGCTTGAGGAGCAAATGCTCAAGCGCAGTGTCGCCAAGTCGTAAGCGTGGTCTTTGATCTTCGCTCTACCTTACTACCCTCCACCTTCTGCCTTCTACGCTTCTGCCTTCTCATTGACGCTTCCCCCTCAGGTGTAGTACCATACCTCGTCCCATGATCCCACGCCCTGCCTGGGCTCGCCTTCGGCGAGTCGCGAAAATACATCGATGTTCCGTACACCTGAATTTTCGCCCCGACGATAGTCGGGGCAAGCAGGGCGCGGGATGAAACATCCGATTCGACGACGCGTGATCTGGCTCGCCTTTGTGACAGTGCGCAGCCTCGTGCGGTGGCTTCCTCTCTCCTTCGCGCAAGCCCTGGGTCGCGGCCTCGGGTACGCAGGCTACGCGGTCTTGGGGGCGTCCCGTCGCCTGACCCTGAAGCATCTCCGATTCGCCTTAGGCCCTCGAGCCAGCGACTGGACGTGTCATCGAGTCGCGCGCGGCGTCTTTATCAATCTGGCCAAATCGGTCCTGGAGTGCTTCGTGATCGACCGGCTCTCGCCGGAGGCTCTTCGACGTCGGGTTGATATCTGCGGGGAGCAGCATCTGAGAGAGGTGCTTTCGAAGGGACGGGGAGCGATTGCCCTGACCGCGCACTTCGGCAACTGGGAACTCCTGGCGGCGATGATCGTCGATCTTGGGTTTGAGGGTGGGGTGCTGGCGAGGCGTTTGCGCTATCCCGAGTTTGAGCCGTTCCTCATCCAAATGCGCGCTCGCAAGGGGGTTGCGACCTACCGGCGCGGGTCGCTGAAAGAGGCGGCCGAGGTCTTGCGGGCGAATCATCTCATCGGTCTCTTGCCGGATCAGGACGTGGATAGTCTTGAGGGCATTTTTGTGGAGTTCTTTGAGCAGCCGGCCTATACGCCTGTCGGTCCCGCGGCTCTGAGTCTGCTGACCGGTGCGCCAATCGTCCCCTGCTTTCTCATTCGAGATGGACGGCGCTTCCGCTTAGTCATTGAAGAGCCAATCGCCGTGACGCGAACCGCGGATCGCGCAGAGAATCTCCATGCGATCACCGAGGCCTGGAGCCGCGTGGTTGAATCGTACATCCGTCGCTATCCCGATCATTGGGTGTGGATGCACCGTCGGTGGAAAACCCAACCAACAGCGATGGGGAATGCGGAATGGGGAATGCGGAATGTCGAACACGCATCCACGAAGCAGCCAGAACGGCCGGAACGGCGGCGAGTGCCCCAAGTCGCCCTCTCGTTTTTTCTACTTACTACTTACTCCTTACTACTTACTGGGTCGTCAGGCTGCGCCAAGCAGCAGCCATCTGACCACCCGCCACAGGCGACGGCCGACTCGATGAGCGCGCAGCCCTCAGAGGCTCCGCAGCAGATGGACACCTTTACCATGACCGGCTATAACCCCGATGGCATCAAGGAATGGGACCTCGAAGGCCGCGGCGCGATTGCGGAAGGAGCCATTGTGACTATCCGCCAGCCTTACGCGATCGGCTACGACCCCGGGCGCACCTCGCACTTAACCGCCAGCCTCGCCCACGTGAACCAGAACACCCGCCACATTCGGTTGGAGCATGAGGTGACGGTGCACACCTCTGACGGAATCTGGTTCATGACGCCCCAGATGTACTGGCTCTCCAATGAGGACGAAATGAGAACGGAAGAATCCGTACGGATTGAAACCGATCACATGCTCATCCGCGGTCGAGGGGCCATCGCCCATGCCAACTTGAAGACGGCGATTCTCGAGCGGGATATCGACCTGGTCATGAACCCCTCGGAGTCGAAGACCGCGGGCGAGCCGGTGTCGCATGTGACCATCACCTGCGACGGGCCGCTGGAGTTCGAGTACGAGAAAGGCATCGCGACGTTCCACCAGAACGTCCACGTGAAGGATCACCAAGGCGATCTCTATACCGATAAGCTGATCGCCTATGTCAATCAAGCCACCCACACGATCAAATACGCCGATGCGATCGGCCGTGTGCGCATCGTGCAGGGCGCCCATACCGCCCACGGGGAGCGCGCGGTCTATGAACCGGCGCTGGCCAAGGTGACCCTGCTGGGCTCGCCGTACCTCGTGCTCTATCCCGACGAAGAGACGAACGCCCCAACGGTTTCTACGGTAGAGCAACCGTACGAGAAAGCGCAGCAGGTCGCCGCCACCATCCCGTGAACACGCCTCATGCAGCAACTCGACACGCAACACCTGGTGAAAGGCTACAACAACCGCGCCGTGGTTGACGGGGTGGACATCGTCGTCCGTCGCGGAGAGATCGTCGGTCTCCTCGGCCCCAATGGCGCCGGAAAAACCACGACCTTCGCCATGATCGTGGGCTATGTCAGGCCTGACGGCGGCGCGATTACGGTGGACGGTCGTGGGATGACGGACTTGCCGATGTATCAACGCGCTCGTCTTGGGATCGGCTACCTCGCCCAGGAACCGTCCATTTTCCGCAAGCTCACCGTGGAAGAGAATATCCTCGCCGTCCTGGAAACGCTTGAGCTCTCGCGCGCCGAGCGCCGTCAACGACTGGGCGAGCTGCTCAACGAGCTCGGGCTGACCCATCTAGCCCGCCAGAAAGCCCTGGTGCTCTCAGGGGGAGAGAAACGGCGGCTGGAGATCACCCGCGCGTTGGTGACGAATCCGCAATTCATCCTGCTCGATGAGCCGTTTTCAGGCATCGATCCGATCACGGTGTTTGAATGTCAGGAGATCATTCGGGAGTTGAGAACGCGAGGACTCGGCGTGCTGCTGACGGATCACAACGTCCGCGAGACGCTGGAGATCACGGACCGCTCCTACATCATGGCCGAAGGCCGGGTGCTGATTGCCGGCACCGCCCAAGAGCTGATCACC
>JACQRA010000056.1 GCA_016206725.1 Candidatus Omnitrophota bacterium | reverse complement strand
TTGCGGGTCGCCTGAGTCGTGCCGGCTACGTACGGCGCCTGCCCTGTGCGACCGACCGCCGGCAGGTCCTCGTGCAGCTCACGCCGAAGGGTGAGCAGTTCATCCGCGACTTTCAATCCGTGATCCGCCGTCGCTGGGAAGATGTCTTACGGTTGCTCAGCGCCAGGGAATTGGCCTCGTTTCATCAGGTGGTCACCAAGCTGACCGCATCCCTCCAATCAACCCTGTGATGCCCATGCGTGTCCTCCGTTGGAGCCTCTTGCCGTGCCTACTTTGGTCAGGGATTGCAACCGCCGCCCAACCCCTGACGCTCGAGGAGTGCTATCAACTCGCACTGAGCCGCAGCGAGGAGCTGGCGATCCAGGCGGAAGTCATCAAGGCCACTGAGGGACGGTTCTTGCAAGCCCTGGCGCAAGCGCTTCCGACCGTGTCGTTCGTCTCGACCGACAAGCGGCAGGACGGCAGCGGGAGCTCCGCCTTCACGCTCAAGAACGTTCCAGAGCGGAAGTTCACGTTCAGCCAGCCGCTCTTTAGCGGCTTCAAGGAGTTTGCCGCGATTGCCGGCAGCCGCGATGAACGACGGCAGCGCGTCGCCGAGCGAGAGCGGGCCGAGCTATTGCTGCTGGTGGATGTCGTCGAGGCGTTTTACCTGTTGCGGGAGCAGCAAGAGGACTTCAAAGCGCTGGAGGCGATTCGCGTGACGTTGGAGGAACGGCTGAACGAATTACGCCAGCGCGAAACGCTGGGGCGGACGCGCCACAGCGAGGTCGCCAGCGCCAAGGCGCAACTGCGCCGCGTCGAGGCCGAGCGGGAGCTGGTACTCGGCCGCATCGAGACCGCGCGACACCTGCTGGAATTCTTGACCGGCCTTCCGGAGGTGGACGTTGTGACGGATGCCGCGGAGCCTCTGCCGAAGCTCGAGCCGGTGTCGGCGTATCTGTCTCAAGCGACGGAGCGGCCGGACGTGCGGGCGGCTGAGTCCGCCTGGAAGGTTGCTCAGCATACGGTGACGATCGCCAAATCCGAGCTGTGGCCATCGGTCGATCTGGATGGCAACTACTATACCAAACGGGTGGGCAATGCCAGCGGGGTGGACTGGGACGTGACGCTGACCGTGGATGTGCCGATCTTCCAGGGTGGTGAGGCGGTCGGCAAGGTGAGAGAAGAATCCTCGCAAGCCCGCCAGGCCCATCTGCGTTTCGAGGCCACCATGCGCCAGGCGTTGCGGGAGATTGACGATCTCTACAGCCAAACCGCCTCGTCGCAAGAGCGCTACCTGAGCCTCAAACGCGCCCACGAGGCGTCAGAAGAGAGCTTCCGATTACAGGTCGAAGATTACCGCGTCAATTTGGTGAACCATTTGGACGTGCTGCAGGAGCTGCAGGCGCTGCAGGATGCGCGCCGGGACCTGATCAACGCGACGTATGAGATGAAGCGGCTCTACTGGCGGCTTCAAACCGCCGTCGGGCAAGGCATGGCATGACGCTCTCAGACCTCTCGATTAAGAAACCGGTGTTTGCCTGGATGCTGATGGCGGGACTCATCGTCTTCGGCGCGATCAGCTTCAACCGGATGGGTGTCAGCCAGATGCCCGACGTGGACTTTCCGGTGGTCTCGGTCAGCCTCTCGTGGGAAGGGGCGGCGCCGGAGGTGATGGAGACGGACGTGGTGGACGTGGTGGAAGACGCGATCACGAGCATCCAGGGCGTGCGAGACATCGCCTCCTCCATCCGTCAGGGCTCGGCCACGGTGACGATCGAATTCGATCTCGAGCGCGATATTGACGTCGCAGTGCAGGAGGTCCAGACGAAAATCGCGCAGGCCCAGCGTCAATTGCCGAACGAGCTCGATCCGCCGGTGGTCGCCAAGGTGAACCCGCAAGATCAGCCGATCATGTGGCTCGGCGTGACAGGTGACGTCTCGAAGCGCGAGCTGATGGAATACGTTCAGGATCATCTGAAAGACGAGTTTCAGACGATCAGCGGGGTCGGGGAGATCTTTCTCGGCGGCTTCATCGAACGCAATCTGCGGGTATGGGTGGATGCGGACAAGCTCGAGGCCTACCAGTTGACCGTCGAGGATGTGATCCGGGCGATCCAGCGGGAGCATGTCGAAGTGCCGGCCGGACGCATTGAAACCGGCGCGCAGGAATTCAACGTGCGGGCGATGGGCGAGGCCGGCACCCCGGAGGAATTCGGCGATATCGTCATCACCACCCGCGCGGGCGCGCCGATCTACACGCCGATCTATCTCAAGGACGTGGCCCGCATCGAGGATGGGTTGGCCGATGTGCGGCGGATCTCGCGCATCATGGGCCGCACGGCGGTGGGGTTGGGCATCCGCAAGCAGCGCGGGGCGAACGAGGTGGCAACGGCGCACCGAGTCCTCGAAAAAATGAAGGAGGTCCAGCAGCGCCTGCCGGAAGGCTTCGAGATCGGCGTGAACTTCAACCGGACGAAGTTTATTGAAGACTCCATCCATGAGCTGACCTTCACGCTGATCCTCTCGGCCATTCTCACGTCGCTGGTGTGCTGGATGTTCCTGGGCTCATGGAGCGCGACGCTCAACATCCTGCTGGCGATCCCGACCTCCATCATCGGGTCGTTCATTTGCCTCTACTTCCTGCACTTTACCCTCAACACCTTCACGCTGCTGGGATTGTCGCTCGCCATCGGCATCGTGGTGGACGACGCCATTATGGTGCTGGAGAACATCGTCCGCTACCGCGAGGAAGGCCTGGAGAAGGTGGAGGCCGCCCTCGTCGGCGCGCGCCAGATTACCTCGGCGGCGCTGGCAGCCACCCTGGCCATCATCGCGATCTTTCTGCCCGTGGCGTTCATGTCCGGCATCATCGGAAAATTCTTCTTCGAATTCGGGATGACCATCTCCATTGCCGTTGCGCTCTCACTACTGGAGGCCCTCACCCTTGCCCC
>JACQRA010000055.1 GCA_016206725.1 Candidatus Omnitrophota bacterium | reverse complement strand
TATTCTTACGTTTTGAGTTGACACCATCCTCAGAGTCATCCACGCCTCTTTAACCTGTCGTCGAGCGTCGCGTTGACTTCCCCTCCTCAGCAGCCTATAATCACCCTACCAAATTTACTGCGGGGTGGAGCAGCCAGGTAGCTCGCCGGGCTCACGCTGGGCTGCTCGGTCGGAAACGGCCGAGTGATTCCCGTCAAAGTCGGTGAAGCCTTCACTGGTAACACCGAGCCAAGCTCCCCAAGTTTTGCGTTGCGCAGCACCGTAAAACGAAGCCGGGGGGAAGGTGTAGAGACTAGACGGCGGGGCCCCATGCGTTCTTGCGAACGCGAACCTGGGGCAAGGTATAGTCCAGACCACAAATCCGCCGACGCTCTGTGGCGGAAGCAGCGAAAGCTGTAGTGGTACGCATAACCCGGAGGTCGACCGCTCAAATCGGTCCCCCGCTAATCCGTCGACAAGGGGCTACGACATCATGTCGTAGCCCCTGTCGTGTTTGACGACCCCCCGTTCCTCCGTTACAATAAAGTTTCGTGTCACATCGAATCATCGATAGAAGGATTATCTCCGGTGAGTCATCGTTTCTTCCTCATCCTCCTCGTGGGTCTCGGAAGCGTCGGCCTGGCGAGTGCCGTCTCCGCTGACCGACCGGAACCGGACCTGACCGTCGGACGGGCGGCCTACCAGCAGCAGTGCGCCCGCTGCCATGGTGTTGAGGGCAAGGGCGACGGCTATGACGCCAAGCGCCTCTATCCCCGCCCTCGCGACTTGACCGAAGGCGTGTTCAAGTTTCGTTCCACCGCCACCGGCACCGCCCCCACCGATGACGATCTCTTCCAGGCCCTGACCAACGGTCTGCCCGGCACCGGCATGCCGGACTGGAGCCATCTCGATGAGAACCTGCGCTGGCAGCTTGTCGAGTACATCAAGAGCCTTTCAACGGTCTTTACCGACGCTCCCCCTGAGCCGGCGAATCTCGGAACCGACCCTGGCCGTAAACGGATCGATCTCGCACAAGGCAAGGCGGTGTACGACAAACTCGGATGCGCGGCCTGTCACGGGGTCTCGGGCCGCGGCAACGGTCCTTCAGCCGCCACCCTGACGGACAACTGGAGCCGACCGATTCGTCCAAAAGATTTGACCGAGCGATGGAGCTATCGAGGCGGCAGTGCCCCGCGGGAAATTGTCGAGCGCATCCTCACCGGCATTGACGGCACCGCGATGCCCTCGTATGCGGAGGCGGCTTCGCCCGAAGAGGTATGGCAGCTCGCGTACTATGTGCAGTCCCTCCAACAGGACATTCAATCCACGATGATCGCTCACTCGCATCGCGTGGACGGTTCGCTGCCTGAGAAGGCGGATGATCCGCAATGGGATGAAGCGCCGCGGGCGGACGCCAGGCTGCGCTATGTGGTCGATGCCCAGGGAGCCGTCAACGCGCCGCAGACGGTGACGCGGCTGTCATTCTGGGCGTTGCATAACGATGAGGCGCTCAGCCTTCGGATCAGGTGGAACGACGTGAGTGAAGATCGGCCTGCCCCGACGGCGGTCGGAGCCGACGCTCTGGCGGTGACATGGTTGCCTCAGGGTGTGGCTGGCGATGTGATCAGCCTCCACACGTGGCCGCTGCGCGGCACCCCGCCACTTGATCTGTGCCTGTGGATTGCGGATGAGACGGGTGGAAGCGTTCACGAAGCGGTCGTTCAAGACTTTGACGAGCTGCTCAATAACTCGGTTGCTGGATCGGCTCGCGCCGGTCAGGCGAGCTATCTCGATGGGGAATGGACGGTGGTCATCACACGGCCGCTGTCTCCGTCAGACGTCTCAGGTTCCGCGCAACTCGCCGGTCAGTCAATCGTGCCGGTTGGATTTGTGGTGTGGGACGGCGGCAATCCGGGTCAACGGGCTGTTTCGATGTGGGTGGATGTCGTATTCAGGAGGGATACACAATGACGTCTCGTCTGCGCGCTAGGGTCACGTTGGTGGTCGGACTGGTGGTAGCGATCGGATGTGGAGGCGGGAAACCTCAGGATGCCTCGGCCAAATCCAATTCGGATGCGCGACCCATTCAACTTGCCCAGGCTCCCGAGGGCGGCGAAGCGGTACAGCCGACCGGTAGCGCCACCGTGTCAGGGACTGTGAAGTTCAGCGGAACGGCGCCCTCCGCCGAGCGTGTGAAGATGGACGCCGACCCGCAATGCGCGATGCAGCACAAGGAAGCGGTCAACAAGCCGGAGGTGGTCGTCAACGCCAACGGCACCCTCAAACATGTCTTCATCTACGTCAAGCAGGGGTTGGAGGGGAAGACATTCGCCGCGCCGACCTCATCAGGGAGCTTAAATCAGCACGGCTGCATGTACGAGCCGCATGTTCTCGGCCTCCAGGTGGGGCAGCGGCTTGACATTGTGAACAGCGACTCCACATTGCATAATGTCAATTGCAAGGCGACGAAGAGCAAACCGTTCAACCTCGCTCAGCCCACCAAGGGAATGAAAAGCTCCAAGCAATTCACCGCGCCGGAGATCATGGTGAAGTGCGTGTGCAATGTCCATCCCTGGATGGCGGCGTACGTTGGTGTGGTTGCGCATCCGTATTTTGCGGTGACGGGGGATGAGGGCAGCTTCAGCCTTGCCGGCTTGCCGGCCGGGACCTACACCGTGGCCGCCTGGCATGAGAAGTACGGCGAGCAAACCCAAGACGTAACGGTTGCCGATGGAGCCGTTTCGTCGGTTGCTTTTGAATTTAAGGCCCAGTGAACGTGGCGCACGTGTGGTTTCCGGACAACCTGTCCTCGATTGGCGGCGCCATCGATCAGATGTTCTGGGTGATCCTCTGGATCACCGGCGTCATCTTCTTCCTGGTCGAAGGGGCGCTGTTGTGGTTTCTCATCCGTTATCGTCAGCCGGCTCACCCGCGCGCCGCCTACGTGCATGGCCACCAAACCGCCGAGGTGATCTGGACCGTCATCCCCGCCGTGATCGTGACCGCGCTGGCGTTTGCCAGCCAGCGGGTGTGGGCCCACGTGCGCGGGACGCCTCCTCCTCATCAGGTGGAGATCGAGATTACCGCCGAGCAGTTCGCGTGGAACGTGCGCTACGCCGGAGCCGACGGACGATTGCACACCGCGGATGATCTCGAGACGATCAACCAACTGCACCTGCCGGTTGATCAGGTGGCGCTGATCCACCTGAAATCCAAGGACGTGATCCACAGTTTCTTCGTGCCGCAGTTTCGCGCGAAGCTCGACGCGGTGCCGGGACTCACCGGTCGTCTCTGGGTCAAACCGATCAAGACGGCGCAGGTCGAAATGGTGTGTGCGGAGCTGTGCGGTCTCGGCCATTATCGGATGCGGGGGTATGTCACGATTGAATCGTCCGAAGAGTTCCAGCGCTGGCTGATTGAAGCAACCGCGGAGCAGGGATGAGCGTGTGGCGGAAGTACATCTTCTCGACGGATCACAAGATCATCGGCATCCAGTTTCTCTTCACCAGCCTGTTCATGTTGCTGGTGGGCGGCGCCCTGGCGATGCTCATGCGCTGGCAGCTCGGCTGGCCGTCCCAGTCGCTTGGCTTCATGGAGAAGCTCGCTCCCAACGGGATGCCCGGCGGGGTGATGGTGCCGGAATACTACAACATGCTCTTTACCATGCACGGCAGCATCATGATCTTCTTCGGCATCATCCCCATCCTCGTGGGGGCGTTCGGCAATTACCTCATTCCGCTGAAAATCGGCGCGCCGGACATGGCGTTTCCTCGACTGAATATGGTCTCCTACTGGTTGATGTGGCCCGCGATTGTGATCATGCTGCTCGGCTTCTTTCTTGAAGGCGGGGCGGCCGCTGCCGGATGGACGTCGTACGCCCCCTTGAGCGTGACGCTGGGACCGGGGCAGACGTGCTGGATCGTCAGCGTGCTCTTCGTCGGGACGTCCTCCATCATGGGGTCCATCAACTACATCACGACGATCATCAACCATCGCGCGCCGGGCATGACGTTCTTCCGGATGCCGATGTCCATCTGGGCGCTGTTCATTACCGCCATCATGGTGTTGTTCGCCACCCCGGCCTTGGCCTCCTCTCTCGTCATGCTGTTGCTCGATAAGACATTGGGAACGAGCTTCTTCATGCCCGCCGGACTGATCGTGGACGGGGTGGCCTTGGCGCACAGCGGGGGACAGGCATTGCTGTGGCAGCATCTGTTTTGGTTCTATTCGCATCCGGCGGTCTACATCATGATCCTGCCGGCCATGGGGATGGTCTCCGATCTCCTGCCCTCTTTCTCGCGCAAGCCCCTCTTCGGCTACCACTCGATGGTCTACGCCCTCGCCGCGATCGCGCTCCTCGGTTTCATCGTGTGGGCGCACCATATGTTCGTCAGCGGGATGAATCCGGCACTGGGCACCAGCTTCATGGTGGCGACCATGATCATCGCGGTGCCGACGGGTGTGAAGATTTTCAATTGGCTGGCGACCTTGTGGCGCGGCTCGATCCGCTTGACCGTGCCGATGTTGCACGCGTGCGCGTTCGTCGCGATGTTCCTCATCGGCGGCTTGACCGGCATCTTCCTTGCCTCGATGCCGGTGGACATGTACGTGCATGACACCTACTTTATCGTCGGCCACTTGCACTACGTGCTCTTCGGCGGCAGCC